>JAAZCB010000458.1 GCA_012513545.1 Clostridiaceae bacterium | reverse complement strand
TTAATAAAGCCCAAATATATATAAACACTAATTCGATAAAAGAACAGAAAATAAGCAGGCTAATTTTTGATTTTCTTTCAAGGAGACGCAACATTTATGCCTAAAACATTGAAGAACAATACAAAAATAATTTTTGGAGACAATATTATTTACTCATTAGATGATGAACACATACTAAACCTCTTTAATCAAGGTATGGAGCATATTGGTCATGACTAATAACACAGCGTAGGACTAATATTTGTGGAAACATTATCATGTGGATTTTTACATTATTGAAGTTGTATAATTTGATTAGGGGTGTCTATATTATGTTCAATTTCAATAATGATTACGATTTAATTCCCAGAACTTATTCCATTAAGAGCTATCGCAAAAGAGAGTCGTTACTTGAAGGAAGATTTTTAAAGTCCTTTGTTTATATTGTTTTTCTGCTTTTTATTGCTGCATTGGTATTTATTTTTTTAATCAATTAGTTTCAATTGAATAGAAAGAAAATTGATATACTTAGTTATAAAAATAGTATTATTTGCTGTTGACAAATGGCGTGAACGCAAGTATAATGATTTTTGTTGTTAAATTTATATTTGCGGACGTGGCGGAATTGGCAGACGCGCTAGACTTAGGATCTAGTGTCACCGACGTGGGGGTTCAAGTCCCTTCGTCCGCACCACAAGGGTTTGAGAGAATTGTAGTTCTCTTAAATCCTTTAATTTTGTCATTATTTCTAACAAACTTCTAACGCCTTAAAATCTTCTAAAGGAATGCTCTTATTAAGTGATCTTGCCATGTTTTCCTGCCCATCTCTATCGATGTGAGCGTATATATTGGTTATGGTTTGTCCAAGCCAAACAATACTTCTTTCAGGCTGAAACCCTGTTTGAGTAAAAAAAAGAGGCAGTACTGTGGCGAAGGTCGTTGAATCTTATCATATTTGTTTTGTGTCAAAGAACCGTCCCCTGTCACGGGTGTAATAATAAAGATGGCTGTCCGGCAGGACAACCATCTTTTCAGGGGATTTTTATTTAAGAGTTCGCACATAATCACCAATTTTTTTGTCCATTGATGTTATGTGTTTGGTGAGCCAGTTTATAATCATCTGATTGGCGTTAATTATAACTAGAATATTACCGCCGGATTCGTTAAAATCGTTTTTCAATTTGGCAAGTTCCTTGATAAAGCTTTCATGCATTTTCTTCTGAGCATCAATTTCAGGGTAACGGATTTTTTCCATATAAGCTTCTTCATCACTAAAGTGCTGCTTTGTATACTTATCTAAGAAATCAAGCATGGTGTCGATGTATTCTTTTGCCCTTCGTTCTTTTCCGGCTTCAAACAGCCCATTAGCCTTTTCAAACCACGTCTTATGCTGGTTATCAATCAATTCAACACCGATTGATAAGTCAGAAGTCCATAATATCGACATTTTAAACCCTCCCTTTAGTTATTTATATTAATTATATAGATTTTCTAGGATTAGTTCAATGGATGTTCAGAAAGAAATACAAATTTAATTTGCATAAAATGTAAGGAGCGCTTGAGTATAGGCTGAAGAAACGGATTTTATCCTGCTCATATCATATAAGTATAAAATAGGTTTTCGTTAGGAGTTGTTTATAGTATAATTCCAATATAATACACATTTTTCTTAAATAATATGTATTAAGCATGAGTTTATAATATTACCGGAGGAAAACAAAAATGAAATCATATCGCAAAGAACTAAATTTTAATCTGCCTTCAAGGAGAGGATATATTAATATTACAAAACAAGTCCAGTCAATAATTGATGAAAGTTGTGTAAAAGAGGGACTGGTACTGGTTAATGCAATGAACATTACAGCAAGTGTATTTGTAAATGATGATGAATCAGGGCTGCATCAGGATTTTGAAAAATGGCTGGAAAACTTGGCACCCGAAAAACCACATAATCAATACAGGCACAATGGGTACGAAGACAATGCTGATGCTCATCTTAAACGTCAGATTATGGGACGTGAGGTTGTAGCTGCGATCACTGACGGGAAACTGGACTTTGGAACATGGGAGCAGATATTTTATGGAGAGTATGACGGAAAGCGTCAAAAGCGGGTCCTGGTGAAAATAATAGGTGAATAGTATAAAGCGTAGAGATGATAGTATTTTGGTATGACGATTATTCCTGTTAAGAGCAATAGTGAGGGGAGGCTTTCGAATTACTGTTACATCGGCTGCAACCGGCCTTCGCAAGCCTGCCCCTGCAATAACAAAACGTACTGAAACTGACACCTGGTAACCCTGATATTTAAGTAATCAAAGCTGAAACCTGGGCTTTTCGGGATACTGCTTTATAGAAAGAGCCAGGCATTTTGTGATTCAATTTGAAGCCGCTGCAATTTTATAGATGGCTTCGGCTCCTTTTTTATCAATTTTAACAAAGCCATGAGGTGTATTGCCTTTGCTCCACTTTTCAACCAGTTCGGGAATGTCTTCTTCTTTTGCGCCTATTTGCTTAAAATTTGTCGGCATCCCAATAGAAGATAAAAAGCTTCTGAAACGGTTGATGCCTTCCATTGCAGTGTTCTCCGGATTTTCAAAGTCCATTTCGCAGCCCCAGACTCTAGAGGCAAATTGTGCAAACCTCATAACATCATGCTTCATAACAAACTGCATCCAGGCAGGCATGATTACAGCAAGTCCGGCTCCATGGGCAACATCATACAAGGCAGACAGCTCGTGCTCTAAGTCATGTGAATTCCAATCCTGTTCTCTTCCAACTCCAACAATATTATTATGGGCTACCATTCCGGCCCACATTATATTTGCCTGCGATTCATAATCCTGAGGATCTTTGACAGCCTTTGGCACTTCCTTAACCATTGTAAGGAAAATTGCCTCACAAAGCCTGTCTGTCACTTCTACATCCTTGGTGTTGGTAAAATACCGTTCACACACATGGGCCATAATGTCTGTGGCTCCGCAAGCTATCTGATAGGCAGGAAGTGTCATGGTGAGCGCCGGATTCAGAATTGAGAACACAGGAAGCATGAGATCGCTCCCGGCTCCTCTTTTATACATCCCATCCTCATGTGTAATAACAGAATGAGGCGAACCTTCACTACCAGCAGCAGCTATGGTTAGAATGGTTCCAACCGGTAATGCTTTTTGGGGCTGTGCTTTACCTGAATAAAAATCCCAGAAGTCTCCGTCATATGGAGCGCCAACTGCAATAGCCTTTGCAGAGTCAATTGCACTTCCACCGCCGACAGCCAAAACAAAATCCACATTTTCTCTTCTGCAAAACTCGATTCCTTCATAAACAAGCCCACTTCTAGGATTCGGTTTTGCACCTCCGAGCTCAATAAAAGATATGTTTTCAGCCATAAGAGATTTTTTTACCCGCTCCAATAAGCCTGACTTAATTACAGAGCCTCCGCCATAATGGATTAGAACCCTCGTTCCGCCAAATCTCTTGACATAAGCTCCACATTCATTCTCGCGATCTTTTCCAAAGACAAAAAAGGTTGGACTGTAAAAATCAAAATTATTCATAGGCTTTTCCTCCGCATATTTTTTATGTCTGATAAGAATCAGACAGGAACTTCCATTGTGTGAACTATCTTATTCTTATGATTATATGCTAATTCTTAGAAATTATCAAAGGAATTTGGAGATAGTCAGTAAGTGCCGGAAATTATAATTATCTGATTTATTTCAGGATGAAATTATGATAAAATTATATATAATAAATATATATCAATTTCTTTTTATCCTACTTCAATACTAATACTTTAAATGCTTCTTATACTACACATAATAGTTCGTCTGACGTTAACCACATTAAATAAATCAATATATCCGAAAAATATATAAGGCTGAGGTTAATTTGAGTATCACATATTTTATCAGTCATTATTTTTAGGGAGGATAAAGGTTTTTATTTTTTTAAAGAATTTAAATAAAAAGAAATTTTTTGGGAGGTTAGATTTAATGATTACAAAAAAGTTTAATAACTTTAAAATGTTTGTACTGCTTTTTGTTTTTACAAGTGTTACTTTATTTGCACCTATCCTGTCTGTTGAAGGGGCCGGGAGTGTTCCCTACAAATGGGACAATGTAAAAATCGGCGGTGGGGGAGGATATGTTTGCAACATTGTCTATAACCCTACAGAAAAAGGCCTCGTTTATGCCCGTACAGACATGGGAGGAGCCTATATTAGAAACAAGTCAACATTGGAGTGGGAGCCTATTACCGACTGGGTGTCTCCTGACGAATGGAACCTTTTGGGGTGTGAAAGCATAGCTACCGATCCGGTTGATACAAACAGGGTCTATATTGCAGCCGGTACATATACAAACAGCTGGACAACAATGAATGGGTACATTCTTCGTTCTGAGGATTACGGTAAAACATGGGAGAGAACAGAACTTCCCTTTAAATTTGGTGGAAACATGCCTGGACGGTCAGTTGGCGAGCGTTTGATGATTGATCCGAACAGCAATAACATATTGTATTTTGCTGCAAGAAGCGGTAAAGGCTTGTGGAAGAGTACAGACTATGGCAAAACCTGGGCGAAAGTCAGCAGCTTCACAAATGTGGGAAATTATGTGGAAGATCCTAATTTTGAATATTCATCCGATAATCTGGGATTGTGTTTTGTAACGTTTGATTCATATAAAGGTACTAAAGGAACTCCAACAAAGGACATTTACGTGGGCGTTGCCGATAAAAAGAATCCTCTGTATGTGAGCCATGACGCAGGTGTAACCTGGAAACCTGTCGATGGACAGCCTACAGAGAGTACTTTTACACAACACAACAGTAAGGCCTTGAAAATCGGCATACCTCAACAGGCAGTTATAAGCAACAAGGGTATTTTATATGTTACATATTGCGACAGGGGAGGTCCATATCAGTGTGATGACGGGGCAGTTTACAAATACGATACAAATACAGGAGTATGGACAGACATAACTCCTCCATCAGGTTCTGATTGGGATGGTTCGCCAAAGTATGAAAAATACTATGGCTTTTCAGGCATAAGTCTTGATGCACAAAATCAAGACACACTTATAGTATCGTCGCTTCAGTCATGGTGGCCCGATAACTTTATTTTCCGCTCTACTGACGCAGGAGAGACTTGGGATGCAATATGGAAAATGGGTGATTCTTGGCCGTCTAGAGTTCTGAAATATACAATGGACATTTCAAAAGCACCATGGCTGACCTTTGGCAATAAGATAAACGCAGCTGATGGCGGCTTGTTAACAGGAATGGAAATAATGGACTACCCTGCGCCTAAACTTGGCTGGATGATGAGTGCCCTTGCAATTAATCCCTTTGATTCAGACGAAATGATGTATGGAACAGGCGCTACCGTTTATGGCAGTAAGAATTTGACCGACTGGGATA
>JAAZCB010000457.1 GCA_012513545.1 Clostridiaceae bacterium | reverse complement strand
GTGTTATGGACAGCTATGACATTATGCCTGATGTATACTCTTATGAAGGTCCCTTTGGGGTAGGGTACGCAATAGTGAAATTCCAGATTGGCCAAGTGAATCCATTAAGAAGAATTCTTGAAAAGCGAACACGGAATAAGAATGAAAAAGAAGATCCGTATGTTGCTTTAGCCAGAAAAGCTCTTGAAACATACGTTAAAGAGCAAAAAGTATTGGAGGTGCCTGACGGGCTGCCCGTTAAGATGCTTAATAAAAAGGCTGGAACCTTTGTTTCAATAAAAACGGACGGTCAGTTAAGAGGGTGTATTGGGACAATGGCGCCTGTAAGAGAAAATATAGCAAATGAAATAATTAATAATGCGATTAGTTCAGGAACTCAAGATCCCAGATTTTATCCTGTAACCCCTGATGAACTTGACAGGCTTGTGTACTCGGTAGATGTATTGACGGAACCTGAACCTATCAGTTCGATAGAGGAGCTTGATCCATTCAGGTATGGGGTTGTTGTCAGGTCGGGCTACAGAACGGGAGTATTGCTGCCGAATCTTTATGGTATTGAGACCCCGGAAGAACAGGTGGAAATTGCGCTTGAGAAAGCAGGAATAAGAAAATCGGATAAGTATTCTATGGAAAGGTTTGAAGTAGTCAGGCATAAATAATTTCCAGATTAAACTGATAAGAGTGGTGGACATATTATGGATGCAGCTAAGTTGGCTATGTTTTATAATAGGATTGAAAACTCCAAAGTACATTGTTTTTTATGCCCGCATAATTGTGTCATTAAGCCAGGAGGAATTGGGACCTGCAGGGTTAGGAAAAACGTTGATGGTGACCTTTACTCGTTAAACTACGGAAAGATTACTGCAATGGCACTTGACCCGATTGAAAAGAAACCTTTATATTGTTTTAAGCCTGGTTCAAAGATTCTCTCTGTCGGTACCTTCGGTTGCAATCTGAAATGTTCTTTTTGCCAGAACTGGGAAATTGCGCATGAAAATCCTGAAGTTTATAATATTACACCTGAAGAGCTCTTAAAAAAGGCTGAAAGTTATATTCAACAAGGTAATATAGGTATTGCTTACACATATAATGAGCCTTCAATCTGGTATGAGTTTGTTTATGATACTGCAAAGCTGGTAAAGGATGCCGGGCTCTCAAATGTACTTGTTACAAATGGCTTTATAGGGATAAAAGCCATTGAAAAGCTTTTACCGTATGTGGATGCAATGAATATTGACGTGAAGGCTTTTACTGCTTCGTTTTACAGTGATATTTGCAAGGCAACTCTTGATAATGTAAAGGAAACAGTCGAGGTATCAGCCGGGAAATGTCATGTAGAAGTAACTACACTTGTTATTCCGACGCTAAATGATGCGCTGCAGGAGATATCCAACCTATGCAAATGGTTATCGAGAATATCACCCGAGATACCTCTTCATCTTTCGCGCTATTTTCCAAACTACAGGATGAATTATATTCCACAGACTCCTGTTGAGACGTTGGAGAAGGCAAGGACGGAAGCATTGAAATACTTGAAATATGTTTATCTTGGCAACGTATGGTAAATACTTCTATTAACTCTAATCATTGGGAACTTTATTTTTGAAAGATCAAAAGTAACACTAGTGTTACTAAAAATTAATTATATTGTAAACTTTTTTTAAGTAAAAACACTTTTATAGAGAGTAAAAAGAAGGTATAATTTTTTATATAGTTGACATACGAAAGGCACTGAAACGACTATCTCAAAGTGGGGTTATTGATGGAAATGTTTAACAGTAAGGCGCTGATGGATTTTATTGGTTTCCTGGCTAATAATTTGGATATAAATGGTCCCTGGGATATAATAAGAACAATTATTGACATAAGCATAGTCTCATATGTGATTTATAAACTTATCAGGCTAGTCAGGGAAACCAGGGCATGGCAATTGATTAAAGGTGTTCTGGTAATATTGATTGCTGCTAAGCTAAGTGAATTGCTGGGACTTAAAACAATTGCGTTTATATTAAAGCTAATTATTCAGTATCTTGCTATTGCTCTGGTGGTATTGTTCCAGCCCGAACTAAGGAGGGGATTGGAGCAGATAGGAAGGAGTAAATTCAGCAATTACTTCAATTTTGAAGAAGAAAGTACTACAATTAAAATAAAAGCTCTTATAGAAGAAATAATAAAAGCTGTTACAGAGATGTCCAGATCTTTTACTGGTGCCCTTATTGTTATTGAAAGAGATACCAGAATAGGTGAGATTATTAATTCAGGTATTCAAATTGAATCCAACATATCCAGCGAGCTCTTGATCAATATATTTACGCCAAATACTCCTCTTCATGATGGAGCAGTCGTTGTAAGGGATAATAAAATAATGGCAGCAGCATGCTTTTTGCCGCTAACTGAAAACCCAAATCTT
>JAAZCB010000456.1 GCA_012513545.1 Clostridiaceae bacterium | reverse complement strand
CTGTTTTACAGGTTTAAGAATATTGTCATCAACATATGAGAGAGTAAAGCATACTATCCACTCGACACTAAGTACGTTACTGGAAGTAGGTATAAACTACAGAAGTGAGTTTTTGACATTAAGAGACAGTAAAAATAAATAACTCAATCTTTCCACTTATAGGTATATGAGGCTCTGTCTTGGACAAAGAATCCATATATCCTGTTGAAAGAGTTGAGTTACTAAATATAATACTCTGGTATAATATCCTTTTTAGCAAGAATGCTGCACATAATAATCAACAGCTTTTCCATTTCTATATTGGCATCAGGCACGAGATAAATTGCAGACAGCTGAGTCAATAAGAACCGTCCCGTCCCCCTCTGACTCTTCTAGCTGCCAAGTTTTTCTTGTTCTTCCCTATAGGGCATAAGTATAGGTTCTTTTGGTGCACCATGGTTATTTGCTGGTGATACTTGATTTACAGAGTAAATGTTTTTAATTGATTCCATATCCTTGTCAGACATGGAATTTGCAATAGTTTGTTGTTCCTCAAGAAAAGTACGTATTCCTTTAACAAGATTTTCCAGGACATAATCATCCTTTCTCATATCAAGAACATATCTGGTATCTTCAAGATTCTTAACACCTGTGCCAGCTAAAGTACTGGTTTTTATCTGGGATAAAATCAGCCATGGTGTAAACGATGAACGTACAATCTGATTTTCGCTTCGGGTCGAATCAGTATACGCCATTCCTGTTGAAATTTTTGATTCTGAATATGTTCCTTCTCCCTGAAAATGTATAAGATAGCTCTTGAAGTTTATTTCCGCCCAATAAAGGTGTGCAATATTTATCGATATCCTGCCAAAAGCCCCTAAAATTACAGGAGCATACAATGAATTAAAGATATAGACCAGTAAAGTTTCATTTGAGGCATTCCGGTTAAGCAAAAACAGCAGAAAAGATGATAGGGCCATAAGAATACCGCCGTATACCGATATATAGAAACGGATATTTTTAAACATATCAGAATACTGAATTTCTTCATATATTGGTTGAGTTTCTACTATTGTATCGCCAATGAAGCTGCCTTTATCCATGCTTCCTTCCATATTGAGCTTTGGGTTTAGCTCACGATAAATTCTGTTGGGCATTTCTTTAAACCTCATATTTGACATTTCCATATCAAAACTTCTAAATATGTCTTTCGGATGTACATTTTCCTGCCAATGATTCCGGTACTCAGACACTTCTGTCAGCGGGTTAAGCATGCTAGAACGCATATAAGCCAATACAAGTCCTACTGCAATAGAAGCCGCTATAAGTACAAAATCCAGAACAATAAACATGAAAGGATTTATTGGGGCATCAGGTATTTTAACACCTTTATTTATAAGAAACTCTCCTACAACAGGAAGCATTACAGCCAACACTATGAAAAAAATAAAGTTTCCTTTGCTTAAGCTCTCAATCTTAAGCTTTGAGACAACTTTAAGTGATGTTTTGTGATTACTCCAAATAAGGAGAAGAATTAGAGCCAAACCAATACACATCCAATTGGAGAAAGAGGTTTTGGTCAGCTTTGTAAGCCCTAGTGAACCAGATAAAACTGCTAAAACATAGACTCCTACCCAGACTAAAGAATACGCAGCCTTAGTCAGAAGTATGGAAATGTGATTTCTCATTGCAAAGGGTAAAAAATGAACTTGGGAAAAATGCTGTAAACAAGCTGGTCAATAAAAGAAGTAGGTTCAAGGAATGTTGGATTCTTTCTGCCCATAAGCATTTGCTCGAGATTTGTTGAATTATAAAGGACTTCAGGTTCGTTAACATGAGCTTCGCTTTTGGAAACATTTTTTGCAAGACTTGCAGGTATACCTCTTCCAATATAGAAACGCAAAACCTTGTAAATTCCGTTGCTTATGTATCCAACACCTGATCCAAGTAGTATAAGGCATATACCTAAGCTAATCCAACCAGTCAAAGTGCCACCGTTTAGCATTCGACTTCTTAATGAAAAGAGAGCAAGCAAGCCCATTAAAAACTCAAAGACTCCAATAGAAATAAAAATTACACCTTCCTTTTTAAAAGGGTTTTTTATTTCAACAGAGTCCGAACCATAATAATATGACATCCTAAAATCCCCCCAGTGTTAATAGACTCAGAATCAATAAAATTCTACAATATATAGCTTATAATGTCCAGTATAAAATCATTATATATTATTCATTCTAAAAATAGAAGTTAAAATGTCTATTACGTTTTCAAGTATTGTACTCATTCCTGTCAGATTGATAATACTAAAGACCGTGATTCCTTCCAGCACTATTTATATAAGACCTATAACCACATAAACAACCACAGAATCCAAACTCTATCCCACTACCATGAGTTTTGTAAAAATCCTTCTATTTACTCTACCTTAAGAAGAATATATATTTCGTTTATATCCGTAAGCTTCAGTTCTTTGATCCGCCTTTCATTAAGCAGGTTTTCCTCTTTTTCATATCAGCCATAAACCTTACTCTGAATCCTATGTGAAGCATAAAAAAAAGAGTGCCATACAACTAACTTCACAGCACTCTTTTTATTTTGTACTACCTTGGTAACTGATAAGACTTATTTGCTTCCATATCTTATACCTTAAGAATCACACCGTCTGTGACTTTGAGTATATATCCGCGTATAAGGTGTCAAAATCACTATGCAGCACAAGTAATTCTGCTCTTATACGCATTCAACATAATATGGATTGTCTTTAAATCAATATATTAATATCAAACTGCAAGATCTATGTGTTGAATAGTTCCTGCTGTTCCGTTTTCCTTTAAGAATACCCCCGACTTCCGGATTACTCCATTCAGGTTGTTTGACGCATCTTTTAAACTAAATGGAGTATTTACATTGCCTAAATATAATGCACCAATACCCTTTTCCGCAAGAGTAAAGAGCATATCCTTACCCGAATCATCTTTTACCCATATTTTTAGTTTGCTGAAAACTGCGTCATTTTCATCTATCCAGTTGTTTTCATCCAAATCATACTTTGCAAGCTCTGAAAAACCATCACCTGTCTGAGGGCCAAAAAGCTCTCTTCCATCATTAATTACTCCGTCATTGTTTAAATCCAAAGCCAAAAAACCACTTTCTTTTGAAACAAAAGAAATCTGTTCTGTCTTTCCATCAAAGTCAAGATCAAAGTTTATTTTATTAT
>JAAZCB010000455.1 GCA_012513545.1 Clostridiaceae bacterium | reverse complement strand
ATTTTCTTTTTACATTCAATAAATTTTATAAATTTTTAATCCCAAAGCTTATACATCAAATCCTGCCAGTAGCGTTTCTTAGAGGATTTAGTGCCTCTTGAATTATTGAAAACGAAAATGTCGATTGTATACAGTATTCGCAAGCTTGTAGTCGACGTTAGGTGACAGGGGACGGTTCTTTGACACGGCTTCGCCGTGTCAAAGAACCGTCCCCTGTCACCCCGTTACTACCCAACAATTAAATGAGAATTTAACGTTACTTTATTTCATGTTAATTGTATTATTATTATAGAGAGCTCTTTAATATAAGATTCAAAAACGTTTTAAAAAATATGGGACGATTTTCTTTGTGCCTGGCAACTATGCCAGCAATAAAGAGAATTGTTATAAGGAAGTGTGATGTGATTGGATACTGATGAAATTCTTATAAGTAATATCTTAAATGGTGACACAGATTCATTTTCAAACCTTGTCCTAAGGTATAAGGACAGGATATTCGCTTTCCTTTTGAAAATGACGTTTTCAAAAGACGATGCTGAAGAACTGCTTCAGGAAGTATTTATTAATGTTTACAAAAACCTTTACAGGTACAATAGTAACTGGAAATTTTCAACCTGGATATATAAAATCGCAGCCAACAGTTTTAAAAACTACTATAAAAAGAAAAAACGGCTAAGCCAGCTTGAAACTATTCATGACTTTAATGATATATCCAACATGCTCCAGAGCGTTGAAGACTGCCCTGAGGTTGTATTTGAAAGGAAAGAGGACTATCTCTCTGTGGTCAGGATCATTAACTCGCTTAAGGCTGATCAAAGAATTGCTCTGGTACTGAAGTATATTAAAGGATTTTCATTTAAGGAGATTGGTGAAATCCTTAATATCAGTCCTGAAGCAGCAAAAATGAAAGTTCAGCGGGCAAAGGAAAGCATTTGTAAGCAGTATGGAAAACACAGGAAAGGGGGATTTTCTTATGAAATGCAACTATAATATTGATGATATAATTAAATATACAGAAAATGTTCTGCCTGAAGAAACCGCTTCAAAGCTTGCAGAGCATATAAATACATGTGAAAAATGCAATAGTATGTATGCTTCTCTTGTATTTACCGAGAAATTTTCAACTATTGAAGCTGCGGCTGATAAAAATTTCCACATTAATATACTTAACTCAATAGACCGGAACAGATACCGCAAGAACAAAACCTTATATTATTGGGGTTCAAAATTGTCAAAATACCATACATTTATGAAGCCTGCCGCAGTAGCTGCCTGTCTGATAATTTTGCTATCCGCCGCCTTATTCATCCAGCCTTTTAAAGGGCTTGCCGGCCAGGCCATGAATGCTGTCGGAAGTATCCTTAATTCAAAGGACAGGAAAGATGACAGTATTCTCATTAAAGAGAACGAATCAATTGAAGTAATTGATAAAGACAAGGTTAGAAACCGTTCGTTTATTACTGCAGTTACAAAGGAATGTACAGGTAAGAACGGACCGGGAAGTGAATACAAGGATACAGTAAGGCTTCCTTACGGAAGGCTTGTGAGTGTAGTGGGCTGGCATGAAGAAAACTTCATGTGGCTTCTTGCAGAACCAATCCTCGAACCTGATGATAAAAACTCAAAGTCATCTGCTAAAACACAGTTCTGGATTAACACGGAAGAAATTGATATTGCAGCCGACTTCAGTGTTTCCTTTTATAACTGCAGTCTTAGTGATGCACTTAAATTCACTCATATTGTAGAAAACACATCGGTAGATGCTTCGCTGAAACTGCTTCCTCAAAATGACAGCGCTGATGTGGCAGAAATAAAAAACGGTGATTTAATAAGTGTCTTAAGGCAGGATGAGGAATGGAGCCTGGTACGCAAGATTGACAACGGCAATATGGCAGATTTGTCTGATACAGGCTGGATAAAGAACACTGATTACACCTACTGCAAGAAAGGCACCCCTACAAACCAGGGCTTTATTTTAAGCAATACAAGGCTTTATGATATGCCTGACGAGGAATCCGTACATGATCAACCTTTCGTTTTTGAAGGGCCCATAGCCCCTGTTACAGTGAAAGAGAGAAACGGAGAATGGATTCGTGTCATTGATAGTCCCAACGGTATCCTGGCGTGGGTGAAATCCAGTGATTTGATAGCCTCCTTTGAAGGTATAGACCCGTATACGTTTATTAATCCTCCTATTGACAAATCTGATTTGACTTCAAAAATTTTAAAGGAGATAATTAACTGGGATAACATAACCCTGTTTGCTATTGACATAGACAAACAGGTAACACTTACAAAAAATCAAAAACACCTCCTGGCAAAAAGCCTTATAGTTGAGGATATTGAGTTCTTTGACGGAGGTATCAGTCCGGAAAGGGAAGCAATATACCCGTATTACTCTTTGGAGTTTATAGGCAGCACCGCCGCGTCAAAAGGGGTCAAGCCTGCATCCTCCTACAAGTTTGTAGTTGCCGGTGATGACAGACTGGTTGTGTTTATACCTCCTGAAAGGTATAATTACTACGGCTTTAACAGCGAAATGATTCCTGTCAGGTTCATAAAGGTAAATAAGGAGTTTATCAACCAGATCAGGTTAATAATTCCCACTCCTTCTGTGAAGGACAAAAACAGCGTCAACTATCTTCTTGGTGCCGAAAAAGTCATTGTATACGCACAAGGTATTCCGGGTGAAGAAGGTACAGGTCCTCAGGTCTATAAATGTGCAAGGGCTATAGGTAAATATCTTCGTAATGAAATATCCGGCAAGGAAGTACCCAAGGAAGCCGAAAGCATACTAAAGTTTGAATTCATTTTCAAAAATAAAGATACTGTATTTGTAGAAGTGACAAACCGCTATATACTTTTTAACGGGAGGTATTACAATCTCATGTATGAAGCAGAACGGCTGCCTCAGGAATTATTTACAGGTTACTTCTGATTGAAAATATGGTTCCATGTTACTATATGTAAGCTTCTTTATGCCTATTTTAAACACTGTACTAAAAATGATAAAATAATATTGAAGAGTAATATCTTCAAGTATAGTCAAAAACATCAACTGGTGTAAGACGGCGTTATTATAACGCTGTCTTATACTAATGTTATTCTTTCCCGGTCATAACTGCATTCTAAAAATCTAAAAGAGGTGGAATCAATGAACTCTTCTATAAAATCAGGTTTTTGGATTTTCGATATCAGAAAAGCTCTGTTTTTGCTCTTTATAGCAATTTTAGCTACAGTTATGCATACGGATTACTCATATGCCGAGGTAAACAATACCGAATTTGTCGATCTGGTTTTTACAGTTGATTCCAAATTCTATTTTTCAAAGAGTCTGAAAAAACCTCTTGACGCCGCCCCTTTTATTGAAAACGGAAATGCACTGGTTCCTTTCAGGGTTATTCTAGAGGAGCTTGGCTATAATATAGAATGGAACAGCAGCAATTCAACCATAACCGCTCTTAGCGAAAACAGCAAGATACAACTTAGGATAAACAATAATACTGCCTTTGTAAATGATGAACCAATACAAATGGCTGTTGCTCCTAAAATTATTGGTGGCAGAACAGTGGTACCCTTAAGATTTGTATCGGAAAATTCCGGTGCAAACGTGGTATGGGACGCCAAAACCAAAAGCATTTATATTACAAGGGTTGGGAAATACGATACCGGCGCTGTTTTATTCTATGAAAAAGACTCAAAAAACAACAATAAGCTTTACATATACGACGGTGAGGAATTCAGAGTAATACCAATGGTAAACAAGGAAATAGTAAACTGGTACTCCTACAAAGGGAAAATCCTTATTACGCTGTTTGATAATGAAACAAGCAAAAATAACTTTGTTATGTTTGAAAATGATGATTTCAAAATGCTGATTGATGACTTTGATATCGAGGAAACCTTCGAGTATAACGATAACCTTATAATTCACGGATATGACAGGAACCAGAAATTCAACAAGCTTTACAGGTTTGACGGAGAAAACCTCATAATGGTTGAAGATAATTTTTATGTAGGAAAACACATTGAGTTTAAGGACAAATTATTGATTAATAAATACGACAACAACAGAGATTACTATCTTTTAGCCTTTGATAAAAATTCGGCAACCCCCTGGAAGCCCTCCCTTATTTATGAAGGGTTCATAATCAAGGACAGCATTGTCCATGAGGATACACTATTCATGACCGGTACGATGCAGGAGGGAAACAGAAAACCGCTTGCTGCCTTTGATGGAAAAGGCACCGACAAACGAAATTTTCAGATTATCCACCCTGATGTTCCGGTTAATATAAATGATATTGCCGTATACAGACGCATGTTGTTTGCGATAGTAGATGGCTCTTTAAACATTATTGAAAACCAGCATATAAGCGAAGTTGTGTTTCCTATTGTTGAAGATGGTGCTTCTGAATTTAATTTTGATAAATATATAAAGTACAAGGTAAACAAGCTGATGACCTACAATGACAGGCTATATATAGGTGTTCTTGACGGAAAAATGTATACTCTTGATGAAAAAACCAGAAAATACCGGATGTCGGCAATTGCTGATCCGCAATTTGTTATGGAGTTTGAGGACATAATAAAATACAACCGTTTTATTGAGCAATTCAAGCTTACCGAATTCCGGAACGAAAACAACAAGCTCTTTATACTCGGTACAAAAAAAACCGGCAATACTTTCACTGACCCCATCCTTTTTGCATATAACGGTGATAAGCTGGTACAAACAATGGATGTTCTTTCAATAAAAAAAACACTCAGCATAAAGGATAAAATATTCTTCGATATCAAAGATAAAAGCAGGATAACCGAAAAGCAGAGACCTACCCTTATGATCTTCGAAAAGGATGAATTCAGAAATCTTGCAGTTGATATGGAAATGAAAAACTGGGAATGTTTGAATGATAATCTTGTTTTCTCAGGCTATGAAGCCGACATAAAAAGAAGCAAGCTTTATTCCTTCAGCAGTGATTTCAATGAGCTCTTAAGCAACTGTGAAGTCAAGTACTGGAACATGATTCAGGACATGCTATTTGTCAGTGGTTATGATTCAAGCGCAAAGCTGTATGATATTTATAAATTTACCGATGACAAACTGACAAACATTAAGAGCAATTCGGAAGCAATAAAAGTGATCAAGGCTAAAGGAAGCTATTATCTGGTATATGCATATGAAAGAGATGGAGAATCCCCTTTGAAAGGCAAAAAAATCCTTTATATATTTGATGGTATTTCAGGTGATTTTATTGAGATGAAAGTAAATATTCAGCTGACAGACATGATATTCATAGAGTAATCCCTCAATCTCTCAAAGTCTCAATAAGGCATTCCGGTGT
>JAAZCB010000454.1 GCA_012513545.1 Clostridiaceae bacterium | reverse complement strand
TTTTCATCTACAAACCTCTCATAATGACCAAGATCAAGGTCTGTCTCAGCCCCATCATCAGTAACAAATACCTCCCCATGCTGATATGGACTCATCGTCCCCGGATCAACATTAATATACGGGTCAAACTTCTGCAGTGTTACTCTTAGTCCTCTGGCCTTTAAAAGTCTTCCTAAAGACGCAGCTGTTATTCCTTTCCCCAGCCCTGAAACAACTCCACCGGTTACAAAAATGTACTTGACTGACATAACTCCTATCCTCCATAAAAAACAGTTTCAGCCGATAAGTAGCATCTTACGGCTGATCAAATTTTATTATTATTAGTATTTAATTAAAATCACACCTTATATATTTTATAATCGTCATTATGCGGTGTCAATAGGAAATTGCCAAAAGCCTGCATATATTTTATGGTTTATTACAGATATCAAGATACCAATATTATAAGCAGAATAATGGCATTCTTGCAAAATTATCAGTCCCCTCCAAACACACCCCTATGCATTAAAACATTTGTAACAGCAAAAAGAGACAGTAACAAATTACTGCCTCTATCTTCATGTCGTAAATATAATTGTTGAGGTTTAAGCTGCTAACCTTGTAGCCCAAAGTTCTACTTGCTTATAAATTTACAAAATCTTTCTCCCCGTTAATTATGCCTATCTAAGCAGCCAATCATAACCAGTTTAAAATGCTCAGCTTAAATTGGAAATGAACTACTACTTAGATTTGAACTTCTGAATCCTGATATAATACTCTCCCCTAAAACCACATAACATTTTCCCTATTTCTAAATAATTCAAGCTAAATCATAGTACAGACCTAAAAACCAAAAATTTGTCTCCCGCAAAAATTCCATTCTATAGAAGATAAAAAAACAAAAGTTAAAGTAAATAGTTCAGTTTTAAAGTAGAACTTTGGACTACCAGGTTAGTAGCTTGTATAACCTCCTTCCAGTATATTATGTATTAACAACAACGGTACAGGATTACACTAAAGTTGCGATATTTCTAACTTGTCAAACATAAGAATTAATAGGTAAAACTAAAAGACTAGAATTGCTAAAATTTCACTTAACTCATCTGTATAACCAGCTCTTTTCAATTATGCTGTAAAATACGCTGATTACTTAAATATACTAAAGCTTTTCTTACCAATAATTATATAAATAATATAAAGATATGTCAATACATTATATTTATATGTACACAAATAACATAAAAAAGACTCTGTTCAGAGCCTTTTTCATAAACTTTACAGCTTTATATTACGGAATGAAACTTTAGATACTTACATAATAGGTTCTTCCAACCATTCGTCATATAGTACTCCGTCACCAACCCTGTCACCGTCACCTTCCCATTTGGATGTATCCTTATTATATACAGACGGACCAGCAGTAGAACCCCAGTAGTTGCTTGAAGCATCTACAACAACATCTTCGGCGTTATTGTTGTAAACTCCGTATTTGTTGTTTGATATAAAGGAGTTCCATACAACATTGTGCTCTTTGTCCGTGTCAAAATATAAACCATACTCGCAATCTTCTACTTTAGATGTGATAAGGTTTAAGACCCCTTTATTATAAATGCCTTTACCACAGTTTGATATATTAACCATAGTTCCGTTAAATGTACCACTTTTACCTATCTCTATTCCTTTGCCGGGGCAATCGGTTATTGTACAGTCGGTAAGTTTAACAATTCCATCTGTATATATGCCCCTGCATAGTTCGCCAACACAACAATCATGTATATACAGATTGACACCATTGAACTGCCCTGTCTGAGTAACATTTATTCCTAAAGCATTTGCATTTCCGACCTCTGAGTCTGATAGACCCATAAAGCCTCTAACTTCAGCAATTTTGTTGCCATATACAAGTATAACATGATTTCCGGAGAAGACTGAATCTTCATAAACAACAATCCTGTTCCAGTAATCTCTCCAGCTATTAATTCCACATCCACCATAATCAGGGTCATTTGTGGAAGTAAATATTATTTTGTTTTCCTCTGATCCTGTTGCAATTACTTGTCCTTTAATTTTTAAATTCTCCTGCGGTTTAATTTTTATTAGAACTCCTTCTCCAATATTAAGGGTTGCACCTTTTTCTACAATTAAGCCTCCCTTTAATACAATCGGGCTATCGGAAGCAGTCCAATCGGTATCCTTTGAAATGACTAGCGGAGTTGTCACCTCATAAACCACTTTTCCTTCTGATTCAACACCCTCATTGTTAATCGTTTTTATTTCATACTTGTATGTAGTATTCTGACTGAGTCCGGTATCTTTATACCGGGTTGCCGACGTAACTACTATGAGTTCTCCGTCTCTATAAATATTGTAGCCTGCCACAGAAGATGAATCTGAAGGAGCTTCCCATTCAAACTGTATTCTTTTTCCTACCTTGTCAACCGCCTGAAAATTATTTGGAAGGTTCTCGGCAGGTTTTTCAGCTTCTGACGTTGAAATGCTCTTCACGCTTAATTTATTTCCGTAACCAAGCGGGTCTATCCTTTTCTCAGGTGTCTGGAAGGAAGGGTTTGCATTAGGAGAACCGGCATCTGCATATAAAACCACCTGAATTTGCATAACTAAAAAAACAGTTGCAATTAAAACCATTATTTTACTTTTGGTTGTCATGTTTTCTCTCCCCTCATAAAATTTTTCCATTACCATAATAACATATAAATCTAAAAAAATGCTATTTTTTTATTTTTTCTTTAAAATTCCTGATATCTGAGCATTATTTTACAAGTTTTGAATTTGACTTTGGTCTAGCAGGGCTTTCTATTCCTGATGGCAATGATATTACATCATTGGGGCTTGATCTGATGTCGGTTCCCCCATTCAGGGTTACTACGTTTCCTATTACTCTTCCATGAACAATCTGATTTGTACCGTTAAATACTATTCTCCCATTAGGTGCGTATACGATCCCGTAAAGCTCATTACAGCCACCGTTGATAGTTATGTTTCCATCCCTGGAGTATATGCATATTGAATCACTTGCAACATTGTAATCAACATTACCGTTAAAAGTAATGCTTCCGGAAGCAACAATACAGCCCTTGCCTGAGAAGGTTCCCGAAAGGGTCAGATTTCCGTTTACATAAATAGGAGAATCAATGCTAACATGATTACCACTTAGTGTAGTACTCGAATTGAAGTAAGTACCCCCTGCCAATGCCTGATTTTTAATCATATCTGAAAAATCAGGCATTGGTATAAAATCAGCAGGACACAGCTGATTCTGAATGTCGTTTGATGCTCCGTTAACCTTAAGCCTCGTTATTGCTTCACAGACTCCTGTAATCGTATTTGTACCGTTTGCCGTAAACATGGCATTTGTATGAGAATTCCCTTCAACATTGGTTCCGCCATTAAGGGTCAACGGGCTTGTATTACTTCCTGAAAAAAGAGCGTAGTCAAAGCACGCAGGTACGCTGCCGGGTCTGTCAAGGTCTCTTTCTGCACCAGCCTCAACACTATTGTTTACGCTATCTATTCCCAATATCCTTGCAAAGTAAAGGTCGACCTGCTTGTTGGCCTTAACCCTTACAACATTATTGTCATTCTCAAAGGTTATTGTAAAGTCATCCATTGTGTAACCGTTTTTTATTACATACTCTTCAATAATCTCTGCCGTTTTGTTAAGATCCGGCAATTCCTGAGCACCCGCTAATACCGCGGAGTCAGCACAATTCTGCATTTTCGCCTTTTCTATAATAATAACTCCGCAGTCAACTGCAAGAGCACTAAACCCGCATAGTGCTGAAAGCAGCAAACAATATAGTATTAAAGAAGATCCCCTGTTACTTTTCAGTACTCTACGTATTTTCATTTCACATAACCTCCTGCTTGCGAACCAAGCGCCTTTTAACATTACTGTTTCCTGTCTTAAAATACACTTCCGCATTCTTAATGTCCTGAATGTCAGATAGCAAATCACAGCCAGTTTGAAAATTCTGCATAAATAAATGGTTTATATTTTGAAAGAGCTGATATTTAGCTTTACCCGCCTTTATTCTGCCAAAATATCAGTGTCTTTCGCGGGGCACCTAAACTTGCCCTACTTTAATTTTAATCTCTCAGGTTAAGAATTCATATGCGTTACTGGCCTTAAAATTGTAGTCATTTAGTACTAAACTTTTATATAAGACCATGCCCATTTATTGGATAAAGGCAAGGTTATTGGTCACGAAACGTTTAGTGCCCCGTGAAAACGGGGCACTGACAAAGTACTAAAGATTTATTAAAGAATGACAATTAATTCACTTAAAAGCAGTCTATCAGTTATTAAGAATCTCAAGTGCTTTTGCGTACTGTTTGTCAATCCTTC
>JAAZCB010000453.1 GCA_012513545.1 Clostridiaceae bacterium | reverse complement strand
TTTTCAAGATTACAAAAACACATGTTATAATAAGTGATCCTGCCAAGGACTTATTACGGTTGGAAATAGATGAGTTTTACAAGGATTTTACGGGTGCTTTGCTGATCCTTAAACCAAACCAGGAATTTGTAAGTGGCAAGATAAAGGGAGAAAAGATATTCAACCGGTTTTTGAAGCTGCTCCTTCCTCAGAAAAAACTGTTTGCATACTCTATTTTTGCATCAGTAATATTGACTGTTTTGGGTATAGTATCTTCCCTTTTCAATAAAATAATCATGGATGAGATACTGCCCTATCAATTAAAGAATATGCTGGTTGCAGTGCTGATAATTTTTGCAGTTATAGCGGTTACACAGGTAGTTATAGGATTTGTAAGGCAGTGGATGATGCTTTATCTTTCACAAAAAATAGATATTCCTTTATTGTTAGGGTATTTTGAACACGTATACAGGCTTCCTATGAAGTTTTTTGCGTCAAGGAAAACAGGGGATATCATTACAAGGTTTTCAGATGCGTTTACAATTAAGAATATATTTACAAACATAGCTTTGACATTGATCATGGATATTTCAATGGCATTGATAACAGGTGTAATTCTCTTCAAAATGAATGTAACACTCTTTGTGATTATTATATTTCTGACGCTTATTAGTATAGGCCTTGTTTTTATCTTCAAACAGCCTTATAAAAAGATCAACGAGGAGCAGATGCAGCAGGCGTCAGTGTTGAATTCGCAAATTATTGAGGGGTTAAGAGCTGTTGAAACAATCAAAGGAAATGCAAATGAGGAGACTGAACTTGAGAGTATTGAACGCGAATACATAAAGTCTCTAAGAATATCCCTGAAAGAGGGCATGCTTTCAAATTATCAGGGTGCTATCGCCAGCTTGTTTCAGACTGTCGGTAACCTGGTGCTGATGTACTTTGGTGTTATACAGGTAATTGACAACGATATTACATTAGGAAGCATGATGGCATTTATGACACTGTCCGGTTACTTTATGGATCCGGTAGGCAGGCTGGTTCAACTACAATTGCAGATACAGGAAGCAAACATATCAATGAGAAGGATTACCGAGATTTTAGATAGTGAAAGGGAGCAGGAAAACGGGCATTATCAAGATATAGAAAAGATAGAAGGAGATATCGAGGTTAAAAATGTTACCTTCAGGTATGGTAACAGAAAACCTGTTCTACAAGATATATCCTTCACAATACCGAAAGGTAAAAAAGTCGCACTGGTTGGAGGCAGCGGAAGTGGAAAGTCAACGATTGCAAAGCTGCTGTTAAAATACTACGAACCTGAGAATGGTGAAATACTTATTGACGGCATGGACATTAATGAGTTAAGCAACGAATCTCTAAGAAAGGCAATTTCCTACGTGCCACAGAGTATTGAGCTGTTTTCAAAAAGCATTTATGACAATATTAGGGTAACAAAGATGAATTCATCTTTAGAGGAAGTAAAGGAAGCAGCAAGAGAAGCAGATGCCCATGAATTTATAAAGAGACTTCCGATGCAGTACTATACGTATCTAGAGGAATCGGGAAACGGGCTGAGCGGTGGAGAAAAGCAAAGGATTGCACTGGCAAGGGCGTTTTTAAAGAAGAGCGAATTCTATATTCTGGACGAGTCAACAAGTAATCTTGATTTTGCAACAGAAGGTATAATATTTGATATGATATACAATAAATTCAGGAAGAAATCCATGTTGATTATTGCTCACAGATTGACTACTATTAAGAACTGTGATGAGATTATTGTTCTTGACAAGGG
>JAAZCB010000452.1 GCA_012513545.1 Clostridiaceae bacterium | reverse complement strand
TTTTAAAACGTTTCTTCATCACTCAGCATCTTATGTTTACCCAATTATCATTTGGGTTAAGAAAAGGATTATTCCTCCTAAAAAACATATAACAGATATCAGTTGAACACGCCAAACAAATACATATGAAACTCTTAGGTATAAAAAATATCCAGTAATAAGTGATAATAATACTGTCCACCATGCATTTTCGATAAGACAAATTAATGATCCGCCAATGGAAATTATTATTCCTACGATAAGGGCAAACGGAGATCCCAATAAAATACCGGTTTTCCATTTTTCAATTTGAAGCGAGTAATAATGTGCATTTTCATCTTCATCCTCACTGTATTTGTAATCAGCCATTTTTGCCCCAATTTTATTTATCATTTCTTTGGCAAGAATTCCATACAGGCCAATAGTAAAACCTGAATATGTAAATATGACAGAGTTTATAAAAAGTAACCAGTTTTCCATAATCAATAAATTTCTAATATGAGAAAGATATTGGTATTTAGGAACTAATATTTATTGACATCAAAAAACTTATCAAATTTTACTAACACCCCACACCCATTTTGCTCCGTTCCTCCGCAAAAAGAGTGTTGCATTTCACAACTACCAATCAATCCCCTCCCCGCTTCTCTTCTCATTATTAAACTAACTTCCGGATTAACTAACGGCTTCACTGTCCTGAATGACCAAAGCAATATTAACATAATGCACTTCCATTATACGACAACCGCAGAAAATTTGCGGCCAGCGGACACTGAGCCTGTCGAAGTGCTGCTGGTTAACATAACATCCGTTATATCGACGTTAGTCGTATAACATTCGATGTTATGTTAAAGCAAATTTTCGGAGTTGAAACCGTAGTGCTTCCAGAATGATTTCGGATAATTAAATCTCATCGCTTTAAGCAAATTTTCTCCCCACGCTTTCTGAAACCCAAAGTTGTCAGTATAATTTATATTATAGTTAAATAGAGCCGCACGGTTCAAACAAGCTACCTTCTTTCCTTAAACATTCTCATTTTTTTAAAACAAAATCAGATCTGCTATAAACCAACCGGTAGTCGTATAATTAGCATTATAGTTAAATTGCCGCTCGGCCGTCACTGAAGCTTGAAAATTAAATTTTGTGAAGAATATACAAAATTTATTTGTTCGGCGCTTCTACAGCCGCAGCGCCAGCCGCACGGCAAATTCGTATGATGCCTACGCGCGGTTAAGTTCTAATCAGCTATCTCTGTTCAGAATGGATTATTTGCGTCTAATACCGCAAGAGAATTGAAAACACGCACTGACCCTGCCTTACGGGCATAATTTTCAATACACTTGTTCCTTTCCGGAATGAAATCAATTCTATTTATCATAATATATTTAGAGACACTTTTATGTATCTACTGAACTTATTTCTTCTGCCCTCCAGCCGGGCGGGCTTTTCTTTTGGCTTGAACCAAAAGAAACAAAAGTTCAAGAAAAAATTATGCTTCAGCCCGCTCTTGGCTATTCTAAGAAAAACTACAAAAGCAGGCAAAGCCTCTTTTGTGTTTTTCTATGAATTGCCAATTCACACCAGATCTGGCTCGCAATTTCTTCTGGCCGACGCTCAACAAAAATCAGTTGAATTGCCAAAATATTAAATTATTGCAGAATCAATTCATTATCAGGATCAATTATCACAGATAAATAATTTCGATGGATTCATCGCTTGGCGTAATTTCATCAACAATATTTACACGAACTTGACTATCATATATTATTTGGATAATCCAACTATGTTGATCCTTAATTAACTTGATCAGTCCTCCTGGAGAAATTGTCCAAAATTCCTTAATTAGCAGCTCTTCTAATTTTTTATTATCAAAAAGTGATATTTCCAGTTTTGATCTTTCAAAAGATAACATATAATATCTTCCCATGGTCTTGCAATAGGCCCGTTGTCCTTCTTTTAAGACATTTTCAATTTCTTTCGTTTTATCTGACAAATGCATATTATTGTATGCCAAATGGTTAAATATTTTATTTTCGTAAGTTAAGTAGTCTCCTTATAAAACTTCTTTTAAATAAGCTCATTAATTCATTAAGATAATTAACAATTTCATGATCCTCGTATTTTACGATTTCAATTACATGACCAACATTGTTCTCTCCCATAAATGTATATGAATATATTGATCCTCTGTACAAATAGAATTTATTGCGTTTTTTATGAAATTCTGGCAAAAATTTTTGTTTTTTGATACTCCATCCTAGAATATGTGCTGGAGAATCCGGATCAAATTCTAAGTTTGGATCATAACCTAATAGTTCAGGAATTTTTTTGCCAGTTTTAAGCTCAACAAACTGTTCAAATTCTTTTTCGTAAACCTCATATAAAAAATATGCATATGTTTCAGGATCATATTCATATTTTTTCATCTGATCAGAGGTTATATTATTTGTAATCTGGTCCAATTCGTTTGGCAAAGCTTGAACAATAATTTTCATACTTAAATTGCTATATTATTCTAATATGTTGTATTATGAAGCTTTTCCCACTTACTGTCAATCACAAATGAGCTGGCCATCAGATTAAAATAATCCTGATAGTAATTAAAAGTTGATTCCAAATTTTCATTAAAATTTTTTTCACTTTTTAAAACCATTACTTGACCCACAAGAGTAATTAATTTATCTTCCCAGTAAGTCAGGTAATTTTTTTGTAGTACTGCATACTCTCCTTGAAGGCTAGAGATTTCATTATAAGATATGAATGTGCATGCTGGCTGAGCATTAATAATTGTTTTCTCGAAACTAATTAATTTAAAATCTGTAGCTCCTGACGATTTAGCTTCTTCAGTTTTAAAAAGGCTATTCACAAATTCTTCAGAAAAGATTTTGTTCTGCTCTTCATTAGAGAGTTCATTAAGATCGAATTTTATTTTTTTTACATCAACCATAAATAAAGTTCCATCTGTAGAAATAAATTTTTGTACTATTCCATATATATCTCCATCTTCTGAGGTCCAATTCTTCGGATATTTTATGGTAAAATTAAGATAGTGGCTGCGAGGATTGTTTTTACATATATACTTATTTATGCTATCAGTTTGAGTGAATAATTTTGGAATGAAAACAAGTAAAAGAAAGTTAAAAATCACTGCTCTCATAACTGTTATTTTTATTAGGTATTTTAGCACTCAAATCAATTATATCATAGCCGGCTAATGCAAATTTTAAACTTGCTGTAATATTTGATATTAAATCAAAAATAACAATTTTAATTTCAAACTTTAGCTCTGAATGTACATCATCAGCTAGCATATTATTGCATTGATTAATAATATAATTAAGTCTATTCTGGTATCCATTTGCATCATTTAAGGCCTTCACACCAAATAAAAATCCATCATATGCTAAAAATTTATAATATTTCACTCTAAAGCTAAATAATGTATCCATAATCAAAGAAATGGCGTCATCTTCTTTGATTTTTTGAAGAACATTTATTTCATTTTCTAGGTTCATAAGGAAGTTATTATACGCTTGATACTGTAAAGGTTTGATAGTATTGCGTTTGTTCAGCTTATGGACAAAATAGCCTAATACGACAGTCGCTATAAGGATTAACAATGAATAAAGGACTATGAGGAAATTTTCCCAATCTCGAGGATCATTAGATATTTTTAAACTCCTAAAAAAAATACAATAAACAATTAACGGAATAGCTACCAATACGATTGCAAAAAGAAGTATTGTATTTTCAAGTCCATATTGCCATTTAAGCTTATAACGTTTTTTCATATTTCTGTCTGGAATCTCAATAACTATTATTATCAAAGATATTGAATGTTAATATTTTAGACAATTATTGCATCTAAAGATATAAACGTTTTATAAACACTCCCACACCCATTTTGCTCCGTTCCTCCGCAAAAAGAGTGTTGCATACTACTTCTACCAAGCTATCCCCTCCCCGCTTATCTTAATATCATTTAAAAAGCTTTCAGATTAACTAACGGCTTCACTGTCTTTTCCTACCAAAGCAATCTTAACATAATGCACTTCCATTATACGACAACCGCAGAAAATTTGCGCCCAGCGGACACTGAGCCTGTCGAAGTGTGCTGGTTAACATAACATCTGTTATACCGACGTTAGTCGTATAACATTCGATGTTATGTTAAAGCAAATTTTCGGAGTTAAAACCATATTGCTCCCAGAAAGATTCCGGTTAAACAATTCTGAACTCTTTAAGCAAATTTTCTCCGACCCTCTTAAAAAAAAGCCTAAGTTGTCAGTATAATTTATATTATAGTACACTTGCTCCTTTTTTGGATAACTGAATTAGAAATTCTATTTAACATAATATTAAAGAAGTTCTTCCCCGATACTTACAGATTTTTTTCATGCCCTCATGCCGGGCGGGCATTTCCTTTTCTCCTTGATGAGAAAAGGAAACAAAAGAATCAAGAAGAAATGACGCTTCAGCCCGCTCTTGGCAATGCTAAGAAAAAATTACAAAAGCAATAATGACAAGCATCTTTTGGATTTTTCTAATCATTGCCAATTCACCCCGGCTCTGGCCCGCTATTTCTTCTGGCCTACGCACTGTTTAGGATCAGCCAGGAGGTAAAAGATTGGAACTACTTTTTAATACTAACTCTGTTCATTTCCTTTGTGGAAAGAAAATTTTTGGGGAAACCGAAAAAACAAAAGTTCAAGAACTCCAGCCTCTGGCGGGACTCGCGAACACCTTTAAAAATTGAACACAAAGTGAGCAAAAAATCATGCTTCAGCTCGCCCTGGGCAATGCTAAGAGAAATTATTTCAAGTAATCACTTAAAATTCAATAAGGTATACTGATGGCATATTGTCTGAGTATCTTTTTGTTTATATCTATCCATCCATAGAACGAATGCTCTCCCCTGACTATCTTCACCGCTACAAATATATCCGTATCCTGCGGCCAATATCCATAATCATATACAGGACCTACTGTTATATAGAATAAATGTTCAAATAACAAAGCTGTTGAATCGGACCATGTATTGTTTTCATTTATAGTATCATTACAATACAATGCTTCAGCCCATGAACTAACTTCTCTCGAAACACATATTGAATTGTTTCCAAGGGGTACAATGCCAAGATAGTTCCAACTTCCTCCCAGTGCATCGCATCGAGATACTTTATATTCCAGACGAAAATCCATAATGCCATCGTGATTTAAATCAAGATCCCTTTCTGTATGAGGTGTTTCAACACAATCGATTATTTTTAATGTATCATCGGGTTCAATATCAATATACCAGATTCCGGGTCCAACACTTTGACCTGCAGTTATATATGTCGGATAATTGTGATCTTCCCCGGATTTATCACACGATACTATTATCATAACAAATATCAGGAAGAAATGCGTTCTTTTCATTTTAATAATGATTAAATGTATCCTTATATGCTGTCTAATAGTTTAAATATTATTAACTACTATTTTAAGAATACGCTAATATCAAGATGAAATTTATTCATAAAGGTTGCTTAATTGATTGCACAACCGTATTTAAGGTAATAGGAAGTTCACTGAAAACAGGCCTGATCAGGTTTGCGAATCCTTTTTTGATAATTACCACGGTATATCGGTAAACAAGGCTTCCCACGCTCCCTGGGCAATGCCAACAAAAATTACACAGCGAAAAAACCACCTTCGCTGAAGCTACGGCGGTAACAATGCAGGGTACCTTGTGGATTTTTATAGTCATTGCCCATTACTCACACATTGATTTTTAAAGGTGTTCGCGAGGGCTGCGCTACCGCTCCGCCGTTAGCTTCAGTGAGACTAATTCTTCAGGAGTTTACGAACTGAAATATTATAGTCGAACTAATCCCGATAGCGATAGCGTATTGGGAACGGCAAGTTTAGTATCAAACCCACGCACGAGGTAGTTTCTAATCTGCCAAACCATTTCAGAATTGATTATATCTGTCCAATACTGCAAGAGTATTCACAGATTCGTTCCTGCGTCGCTCAGTTTGCAATACACTTGCTCCTTTATCGGAATTAAATCAAAAATTCTATTTAACATAATATTAAAGAAGATCTTCTCCGATACTTACAGGTTTTTTTCATACCCTCATGCCGGGCGGGCATTCCGATTTAGAATTACTAGGATTTGGAAAAATCCTAGTAATTCTTGATCGGGACAAAAGAATCAAGAAAAAATTATGCTTCCCACGCTCCCTGGGCAATTGAAATAAAATCACAAAAAGAAAATGCGGAGCACTTTTCGGATTTTCCTAACAATTGCCCATTCCCGCCAGATCTGGCCCGCAATTTTTTCTGTCCAGCGTACTAGGTTTAATAATCCTCAAAGTAATTATATTCCATCCATTCAAATATTTGTATTTTTATTGTTCCACGAAAAAAATAGATATGAGTCAATATTTATCAAAATATTTTTCTGGTATAGGCGCGAAAAGATTAAGTGAGGTAGAGATCAATCCAGCCACCTCAAATCAGCATGAATTCAATGGTATAGCTGAATTTCTTAAAATATTTGGTACGGAGAAAATTTCATTCAAAGGTAAGTTTATCTATTTGGAAGATGATCCGGAAAAAACATTGCTGGAAGATGGGATTTTAACGTGGTATGATGCAAGAGCCAATCATCCATCACGCACAGAATATCGTCTGTATTACTCTACAAATGCTGTTATTGAAGGTGCAAATGTTGGAGACTTAGTTTTTATTGGAAGGAGATCCAAAGACGAATTAGTAATTATTATAGCGTCAGAAGGTACAACCACTGAACAACAAATTAAATGGTTATTTGGATTTGAGGAAATTGGAAATAAGTTTATTGTAAAAGATATTGCAATTGAGGATAAAAGTCTTGATTATTTTGAAAAAAAGATTGTAGCGCTTCTTGATATTGACCCTATTGAAACAGCACCTGATTTTCTTGGTACACTTTTGGCAAAATTTGGTAATACTTTTCCAGCTACAGCACTATTTTCAGAATTCGCTCGTTCAACTGTAGTTGATTTGTCCCCAATAGAAGAACCTGATAAAACATTAGTTAGGTGGTTGGAAAGAGAAGAAATACTATTCAAAACCTTAGAAAAACACATTGTTTCTAAAAGACTCGAAAAGGGTTTTGGTAATAAAGGAATTGATGTTGATGAATTTATTAATTATTCATTAAGCGTTCACAATAGACGAAAATCCAGAGCTGGTTATTCATTCGAAAATCATTTGGAAGCAATCTTCCTTGAGAATAAACTATCATACTCCAGAGGACAGAAGACAGAACGAAATAACAAACCTGATTTCATTTTTCCTGGAATTGCCCACTACAGAGATAGTTCATTTAATAGTGATTTATTGACAATGCTTGGAGTAAAGACTACTGCTAAAGATAGATGGCGTCAAGTTCTTTCTGAGGCAGAGAGAATAGAAAATAAACACTTAATCACTTTAGAGCCAGCCATTTCAATAAACCAAACTGATGAAATGAGAGCTCTGAATTTACAATTAATTGTGCCAGCCGAGATAATACCAACATATACGGAAAAACAAAAATCTGAGATAATAAGTTTATCAGATTTCATCGGCATTGTGAGAGATCGTCAAACAAAGTGTAAGGATGGCAGATGTTCATAGTAGCAGGGTTCGCTCATACAATATGAGTCAAATTCGGAGTAAAGACACAAAACCAGAGCTGTTAGTCCGAAAAATTCTTTTTCAAAACGGATTTAGATATAGATTACATGACAAACTTCTTCCTGGAAAACCTGATATTGTCTTAAGAAAATACAAAACTGTTATTCTTATTCACGGATGTTTCTGGCATGGTCATGAGGGTTGTAAATACTTTGTTGTACCTAAAACCAGAACCGATTGGTGGTTAAATAAAATTAATAGGAATAGAGAAATTGATAGAGAAAACTGTAAAAAACTGCTCCAAAAGAATTGGAAAATCCTAATAGTATGGGAATGTGAACTTAAAAAGGATACAATTGATTTTACATTTGAAAAAATTATAAAGGAAATTACAGAAAGTAATTAAACTTCTACTTCCTGAGTACTCACCTTTACCTCTTTTCCATTCTTCGCTGATTTTCTGATAACTCTATCGTAATCATTAATAAACTCAATGATTTTTTGTGCAACAGCACTTGCGACAGGAACAGCAACCGAGTTTCCAAACTGTTTATATAACTGCATATCAGAAACACCAATATCTTTAATTCTAAATTTTGAAGGAAATCCCATAAGTCTTTTACATTCTTCCGGAGTTAACCTTCGTGGGTTTTTATCTTTTCCTTGTGATATTAAAATCTCTGACCCATCCTTGTAATAGCGGGCGCTTAATGTGCGTGTTATGCCATTAGGATCAGCCAAACCAAAACCAAATCCATTTCCTTTTTCCTGATGTTTTTTTGCGTAATCCTGCAAATATGCCCACAGTTTATTGGTTAAGGTATATTTATTATCGACCTCTTTTTCGAGAATTGATTTAAGAACTGGTTCATCTTGCTGCGGTTCAGGAAACTTGAAAACGATGCTTTCTCCGAATAGCTTTTTATCAAAGCCCACGATGAAAATTCTTTCCCTATGCTGAGGAACATAGAACTTAGCATCCAGAATCTGATTAAAAACTAAATAATCAAGTTTTTTTAGAGTTTTCTCTATCACTTTGAAGGTATTTCCTCCATCATGCGATTTTAGATTTTTGACATTTTCCAGAAGAAATGCTTTCGGTCTTTTTTCCTTAATAATCCTGCATATATCAAAGAACAGAGTTCCCTGGGTTTCATCAAGAAAACCATGTTTGCGTCCTAAGCTGTTTTTCTTTGATACGCCAGCAATACTAAATGGTTGGCATGGAAATCCTCCAACAAGTATATCATGATCAGGAATTTTTTTTTCATCAATTTGTGTAATATCTCCAAAAGGGACTTCACCAAAATTGGCTTCGTAGGTTTTTTTAGCATATTTGTTCCATTCGGAAGTAAACACACACTTACCATTCATTCTTTGAAAAGCAATCCGAAATCCTCCAATTCCGGCAAATAAATCAATGAATTTAAAGGAGGGGTTTTCTATTGGAGGAAAGGGAATATCGTAAATAAAAGGTAGTTCATAGTGGAATTCAGTTTCACACAAAATATCATTTATATAATACTCCGCTTCATCTTTGTAATATTTTGATGCACCATTTTCTCTGTTTTGAAGATAATGTGTAGCAAATGCTGCACCATCATCAGTCCAATGTATTTCCTTCTGAATTAGTTCTTTCCTTATATCTGAGTATTTTCTTTTCATTGATAACAAAGTTAATTAATGGTAATTTGGATATTTAATTTATCCTCATTATTTAAAGTCTATTTATCAACATAAGTTTATTACAAAATTTTTGAATACTATTTAAAAAGGATAATGAGGCATTAATTCTTTAGCTCTATAGCATAGTATATCTCCATCAGGTTTATTTTAAAAAGCTACAATTGTATCTGCGCCACCAAATTGGAAAATCCAATCAAGGCAACTCCCACAAGGTGTAAAATGATCTCGATAAATAGCTCCAATTCTAAGATCATAGCTACTTGGTTGAAAATTCTCTTCAATAGAATCTTTACCAAAGAGATTATTCTCCGCAGCAAGGGTCTTTAAGGATTCAATATTTAGAATAGGCATTTATTAGTTTTGTTTATTCATACAGATCTTAATAATTCCAAATAAAGCAATTTAAATAGTTCTTAACAGAAATATGGATGTATTAATTGATAATTATAATTATTTTTTCAACAGATATAATAAAGTCCTCACCTATATTGGATATCACACCCATTTTGCTCCGTTCCTCCGCAAAAAGAGTGTTGCATACACTCTAAAAAAACAAGCCCCTCCCCGCTTTTCTTTTAAATACTTATTCTGCATTCTTATCAACTAACGGCTTAATTATATAGATGACCAAAACAATATTAACCTAATGCACTTACATTATACGACAACCGCAGAAAATTTGCGGCCAGCGGACACTGAGCCTGTCGAAGTGTGCTGGTTAACATATATCAGTTATCAGACGCAGCGCAGCGAAGTTTGATAACGTCCGATTATATGTTAAAACAAATTCACGGGCCAGCGAGGAATAAATCCTTTCTCTTCCAAAAGATTATTTTCGTAAGAATTATTTGTGCGCAGCTCCGTTTTTGATTGAGACGTAGCGTAGCGGAGTTTGATAACGTTCGATTTTATGTTAAAGCCGCCAGTAACTTTCTGGAACTGAAATAGTATAAAGCTTAAAATACTTTATCATGCGACTGTTCACTATACTTACAATTCTGTTTGAATTATTCATTTTTGAAGTCTTTTCAAGTGGTCAATCTCATCATCCTTCCGATTCACTGACTCTGATCAATATTGATTTAGCTTGTGATACAGGAGGATATTTGAACTGGAATACGGAATCGGATCCTGATCACTGGGATGGTATAACCTGGAGCAGTTATGTGCCAAAAAGAGTCATTGAAATTTATATTCCTGATTATTTTCTGACTGGAATACTTAATGTCTCCTCTCTCGATGCTTTGGAGTGGCTAATCTGCAGAGGTAGCTACTTTACAGAAATAAATGTTTCCGGATTGAATAAGCTTGAATTTCTGAGTTTAACCAACAACCTTGTCACCCATCTTGATTTGTCAACTAATCCAAATCTAAGGATTCTCTCCTGTGGCATAAACCCAATCAGCGAACTCGATGTTTCCATGCTGAATGAGCTTGAGGCTATGTATTGTGGTAACACTTCAATTGAAGTGCTTGATGTGTCCGGTAAAATTTATCTTGATCAGCTCAATTGTGAAAATAGTGAAATAACTAATTTAAATCTTTCCGGATGCAATTCACTTATGCTACTTAGATGCAATAATAATAATCTGACAAACCTGGATGTAAATGAAACCGCTCTCAGACAACTGTATTGTAATGATAATCAGATTACCAACCTGAGCATAAGTGACCTTAATCCTTTGGGTTATATAGATTGCAGCAATAACCAGATTGAAGAACTGACCCTATCCGGTCTGGACGAGCTACGTCATCTGGATTGCCACACAAATCAACTGAGTTTTCTC
>JAAZCB010000451.1 GCA_012513545.1 Clostridiaceae bacterium | reverse complement strand
TCAAAACCATTGCAGGATCAAAAGCCCCGTAAGCCTCTTCAGCAGCCACCACTACATGTTTGCGTTCGCCTTCCTCCAAGCCAAACAGCGCTTTTTCCAACCCGGGAATGATATTCCCATGTCCGTGCAGATATTCCAATAAATTAGATTCAACCTCCTCACCTTCTACGGTCAGGTTATATGCGATTTGTACAACATTATCATTTTTAACAGTGTCCATCTTTTCTCCATATGCCCAATTTAATTAGCCTTGCGATTATATCAGAAGCCAGGGATAAAAAATCTCTCCGTTTAGGATTATAAAGTACCCTAATCGCTTCGATGTGGGGTAAGCAGGAAATTCCCAAAGGGTACAATACCAAATCTGCGCGACTGTTCAATCTTTTCCTATAAGCTAGCGAATTTAGTTCAGTTGACTTATGAATAAAACAACATCACTTAAATTTTGAACGCGTATTAAATTGTATGGGAGCATTCGGGAAGTTTGGTTGTATCTATAATCAACTAAAAAAACTACTTTACAGATGGCACAAAGTCTTTCAGCTTTTATAAGGTCATCCTCAATAAAATATTTGATTTTCTTTGATTGGGCTTCATCAATTCGAGTAGTATTTTTATTATCAAAACCAAGGCTATTAAATTGTATTTGATTGTCTTCTAGCCATCTTTTGGTTAAATCGCGTAAATTTGCTTCTTCTAATTCCCATGGCCTTAATGTAAACAGTGCTATTTTAAAACCATTATCTCTCAGGTGGGATAAGGAATCTCTTGCCATTGGAAGTACTTCCATAGTCCTCCAATATTCATCCTTTTGAAATATTTCTTTTTCACTTTCTTGAGAGATTTTTCCAGATTTATGGACAGGTAAGGTGACAATATCATCTTCTGATATCTTTTCTTCATTTGCCAAATTGTAAAATTTAACGAATTGTGCATTCTGGTTACTGATTACTCCATCAATATCGGCCCCGATAACATTCTCATAATAAATCGAACCTTTTTCATGTGTATTACTTTTATGGAAGTAAACAAGGAGGTGTACCAAGCAAAACACAAAGGCTACAAGAATAAACCGAATTAATGTTAAGTTCACACCCATGGTTACAGAAAGAATAATTCTGACACTATAGGATAAGTAGAATGAATTTATTCCACCTAAACCTAATACTATCCACAAGAATTGATTAGTATCAAAATAATTGGGTTTCCTTGGTTGTGCAAAAAGAATGGAATTATCATTTATGAAAGATACTTGTTCTGTCGGAGAAAGCTCAGTTGATGATTTACTATAAATTAGAAGCCTTATTTTATTAACTGCTCTCGCGTATAGTAATGACTCAAACCGTAAATCAGCTAAGTACATGGTAATACAAAAACCCAAAAATCCTATCACCAATAAAATCCCACCTAACAGTATGCTCATCTCAAGCCCAGGAACAGCAAAAATCGCAAACGGAGCTAAGAATATAACAGAAATGAACTGGAAAAAGGTTGTAGTTTTTTGAGATGTCTGGAAATGAGCTTGAGATAAAACCTCAAATTCCTTTGCTAAATAACCATCTAGACCTGGTTCTGTACTGAATAACTTCAACTGCTCACTCCTTATCAGATCTCGTAGTAGCTTAAGACTTTATTGATTGCTGTATCATTGCTATATACTATTTTCTTAGTGTCATGTCGAATCTTAAGTTGGACCAACAACTCACTTTTTTGTTCCTCGTTTAACCGATCAAAGTCATACTTCCATTGTTTTGCTGAATCTAAATATCTAGAACGATAAATAATAAATTTATCAGGCATTGTTACAATTGTCTTAAATTCTTCAGCCGTTGGCCCAAATGAGAGATCAAAGAACTTAGGGTTAGAAGAGACCACTCCATGTGTTGCATTCAATATGCATTGGATACCTCTAAGGTACCTCCAATTCCATTCCGGTGAGATGTAATGGCGATCCACTTGATTTATAGGACAAAACCTCATAGGAAAACTGGTAATCTTAATACCATATTCCACCGCAATATCCATGTTTATCCGTAATCTTGAATAGAACTCTTCTGGGGTATCATTAAAATTGAACATTACATAAGTCATAATGTTACGAATACCAGCAGAGGCGAGATTTTTCACCCCTCGTCTATATGGTTTTTCCACTGAAATATGATCAAAAGCAACACGAACAGGGGATATCGCAATTTCACCAAGTTTATTAGCAATTTGTGGGGTAATCAATCGAGCATCAATACCTTGATTAAAATCGACATTTCTTTTAACACCATTAAAACGAGAACCTTTTTCAAAACCTAATGATTTAATTTCTTCAAGGACATCTTCAACATTCTTAAGGGCTAAGATGTTATTATCCAATACGATTAAGTCGCGTTTTGGCTCATATATATCATCGATTTCTTTAATTTGGTCACGCAAGGATTTTAAATATTCAAATTTCGGCTCGAGCACTGGAACTGCGCAAAATGCACATTGACGTACACAACCAGTGGTCACCCTTGTAAAGTATGCGCTTTCAGGAATATATTTTTTGTCAACCGTTTCGAGAATATCATAGTCTGGAGTAAAGCCTGCGATTGGGGGCTCACCAAATCCGAGCATGTTTGGCTCGCAGAGAGGACCAGCGAACACACTGCACTGAGAATTTTGTTTAATATACTCAGGCATTAGAGTAGCGCCAACCCCCCCCACGACTATATCGGTAAGTGGGTTACTAACCGAATTTTTGTAGTAGTTAATAGTTTTTACAGTCCTAGGAAGTTCAAATGTAAAAAGAGATGAAATATAAATCTTATCCCAATGCTTATCTCTATATTCACTATTCATGCCCCGAATAAGCTTAGGTTTTACACCGAGAGATTTAAAGAATGCTGATATGCGTAACAACCCTAGTGGAGGAAATGTAGACCGGTAATTTGGTTCAACAAGTAAGATATCCATATTTAAACTATGTGATCTCTTGTTCGCGAATTAAATTTACTAGTTTCCACAAAGGATCTCCGGCACCATCATCGATTTTCTGCTTAAGGATTCTAATGCCTTGATTAGCATATTCTTCGGCAATTTCCTGGATACTACCTTCATCTTTTAACACGTTAATGTCTCCAGTTTCAGCTAAAGCCAACATTCCGAGACATTGCTTTTCATCATTAGAAAGATAGTCCCATCGTAACAGACCCTCTCTTTTATTTTCCAGTGGTTTTCTTGTACCATACTTTACACCCAATGAAACAGCCCATAGAAACGCGTCTTTACTTTCTTTGAAGGGTTGAGTGAGTATTGATGCATTTTTTGTGGATGTATGAGTAAGATTTCGGAAGACCTCACTAACCCTGTCTTCAACAAATAATCTGTCTAAACCTTTTTCCTTAGGCAAAAGATACCTCCTTAATTGTGGTGACACCATCTGAAAATTCAAATTTATATTGAGCCCCAACTTTTGGTTCCAAACCAGACCTAGATGACTCACTCCACTCTTGGTCGGTAACAAATAAAATCAATTGCGGTAAAAGATCGGGAAGATGTTCGGCAACATTTTGTAGAACAATACCGCTCAAACGAGCAAATGGAGTGTCCATAATAACCGGGGCTTCTTCACCTGATAATCTCGCCATGGCTGCAATAAAAGAAAGGCTCAATATTTGACGTTCACCAGCCGATAGTTCCTCGCGAGATGGTTTGTTCCATCTATCAATCACCTCTAAATGGAATTCGGGGTCCAGCCGGATTTCATTAAACTGATCTGTTTTCCAAGCGAGTTTGTCAAAGACCAATTTTGTTTCACTCTCAATTCGCTTACGTGTTTCTTCATAGAATCTTTCTTTTATTGTAGTAATTGCCTCTGAAGATTTTCTTGCCATTGCTTCACGATTGCTAAGTTTCCTCAATTCCCCTTGCTTCTTTTCCTCCTCAGATCTCTCCTTGATGACCCCATCTATTGAATTCTGCAATTGGATAATCTTTTGTTCGTTTTGCCCTCTTTTTTGAAGTGAAAATTTAATACTTCGTGCAAATTGTTCTCTTCTCGATTCTAGATTTTCAATGTTAACCTCTTCTACATCTCCGATACGCCTTGAAAGGTCATCTACACGACGACGGCAATCCTCAATATCCTCCGCTTTAATTTGGTAGTTCTTTGTCTTTTCTTTTAGATTGGCTAATCTCTCTTCCGTGACTCTGCTAAGTGTTGTTATATCACCTCTAAGTCGCATTACAGAATCTTCGAATTCATTTGGCTGGGTTTGGTTTAACAAAGCTTCCAATGTGGCATAACATTCGTCATGAGCTGAAAAACTTCTACCACAAATGCATTCACCCTTCCTAATGATTTCTTTCAAAAAGTCTTCTTTTATTCCGCTGGGAATTTTTCCCTTCCTTACTTGAGAATTTATTATTTGTAGTGCTTTTTGTGCATTATTAGCAAGGTTAATTGGGTAAACTTTATTAACAGTTTCGAAAATAGATTGGGCTAGATTGTCTCGTTCCATTTCTAATCTTGAAATTTGTCTGTTGTATTGATTGCGTTGAGTTTGAAGGTTCCCAACTTCTCTTGACTCTTCTAAAAGTGCTTCTAATTCACTAACTTGTTTTGTTGCTTTTGATACTTCCGTATCAATATGTTTTATTTCTTGTTTCAATTGCACTATATCGTTTTCATATTGTTCCTGTAGTTTAATCAATTGATCAAGTTTCACTGATCCTTTACGTTGAATCTCGCTTCGATATTCCTTTGTAATATCCTGGAGGTGCTTCTGAGCACGATCAATTGTTGGCAATCTCATAATGTTCTTAATTGCATCTTCAATTTTTCGATTCCCTGGTTTGGTGAGGTCTTCCATCTTTTCACCGTTAAAAAAGAAATACTCCCGCACATTCGCAGGAAGAATTGAATCAAGTTTTCCAGAAGGATTTCCGATAAGCTTTGTTTGACCAAGGCTATCAATTTGAGTGAGGGTAAACTCATTCCCCTTTACGACAGCCTCTTGCCCTTGTTTTTCAAAATATCTGACTCTCTCAGCGATATATTCAATTGATTTATGACGGAAACCAATTGAGACCACTACTGGACATTTCTGACCTTCTATTGCTTCATCAAGAGCTTGTTTATTGAACAACTCACCAGTATTCTCGTCCCCAGTTCCATATAAACACCAGTTGATTGCAGTAAACATGGATGTTTTTCCAGTGCCTGTAATACCAAAGAATACAGTCACTTTCAGATCGTCCTCTGTAGAAAAACTTGCATATTGTTCTTTGTAGAATTGTTTGAAGTTTATCAATCGAATAAATTGTAGTCTCATCTCGAATCTCCATAGTCTTGCCGGAAATCTGCCACTCTCTCAATCACATTTTTAATCTTTACTTTAAGATTTTTATTCGATTCGTAATAATCACTATACTCTCGTTCTAGAGCATAAACCTCTGAAACTATCTCTTGAATATCTGGTTCGAGTTCTAAAAAATAAGATAACAATAACTCCTGCAAATTCAACACATCGCCTCCTAAAAATCTAGTACATTGAATTTCTTGGCAATCTCCCAAATTACATCATAAGCAGAATGAGGGTTAATACAACTTTTAGCAAATTCTTCAAATCTCGTTAACTCCCTCTTTAATATGGACTTTGTTAAATTCATTTCTTCTTGAGATTCTGAAAAAGGTGGGACGGTCAAAAAATCAAAAAGTTGCGCATTGTTTTTTCCCACTGCTTTACGTAAGACACGACCTCTTCTTTGAACAAATTCCCTTGGATTCGTACTATTGGCTAAGAAAAACGCAGTCTGTGATGAAGGAACATCCACTCCTTCAT
>JAAZCB010000450.1 GCA_012513545.1 Clostridiaceae bacterium | reverse complement strand
TATTTGATACTCATGTTCACCAGAAGTTTCATATGAGAAACAATATGTACTCACATAGTAATATCCTGCAGTCGTTGTTGTAAATACGATGTTCTCATTTCCATTTCCAATTGTCATTGAACTTCCTGCAAAAGAAAGATCAGGATTTGTTAAAAACAGATCAAGGTCATCGCCTTGCTGAAGACCTCTTAAATTGAACGTGTACTTCTTGTTTGCTTCAAGATATACTACATACCAGTCCTCATCTGATGATGATTGTATTGTTCCGTAAATCGTTCCTGTTTCTACAGGCATTGCTTCTGAAGAATAATTATTAGGCTCTGTCTCAACTTGACTTGTATATGATAAAGTATTCTGTTGAGAATAAACATTTTGACTGACTGTTGTAAGTCCAATATTCTGAGGGAGAGTCTGACGCTTTTCTACGCCACTGTCGTCGATTATCAAAACATCAGATGTTTTGCCATTTCCACCAAGTGTGTTATCCATAGGATTACATATTATTTCTTTGGCACCTGCTTTATCAATGTAATCTGTCATATCTTTCGGTTCAGGTACAACATTATTTAAAACAGCTTCCGCATCTACCATTCCACCGGAAAATATCTTACCCTCTAATTTGGGAGTTTTTACAACATTATTTTCTATTCTCCTCACAATTTCGCTTGACGAAATATCCGGGCAATAGCTCTTTAGAAGTGCCGCAATGCCTGTGACAACAGGTGCTGCCATAGAAGTGCCGCTAAGATATCCATATGCATCACCAGGAATAGTGCTTAAAATTCCAGCTCCAGGTGCCGCTACATCAACATTGTTTCCGTAATTCGAAAAAGATGCCAGATTCCCTCTGTTGTCCAAAGCTGCTACAGAAATCACATTTGGCAAATCATAACTTGCCGGATATACTTTTGTAGTGTCTGTCCCCATATTACCTGCTGCACAAATAAAAACAGCTGAACTTTTACTTATTGCTTCTTTTAATAATTTGTTTTCTTCAGTTCCACCCCACGAGCAATTTATTATATCTATTCCCATTTCTTCGCAATAAGAAATTGCTTCTATAACATCCGATGTGTATCCTACATTACCATTCAAAAATTTTAATGGAAGAATCTTTACATTTGGTGCAGTTCCACATATTCCATACGCATCTTCTTTTGCAGCTATAGTACCTGCCACATGACTTCCATGTTTATCATTTTCATTTGAATCAAATACGCTATTGTCATTATTATAAAAATCCCATCCTTTGAAATCATCAACAAACCCGTTTAGATCATCATCAATCCCGTTATCTGGTATTTCGGCTGTGTTTACAAATATTTTATCCTTAAGGTCAGTATGTTCTATATCAATACCTGTATCCAATACTCCAACAACTATTTCATCAGATCCCTTTGTCATTTCCCAAGCATTTAAAACATTGATATCAATTCCACTTATCCCAGGTTGTCCATTTATAACCTGTCCACTGTTGTTAATCCACCATTGTTCAAATAACCTCTCATCAAAAGGAATACCCATAGTCTCTAGTAAATAGTCTTCCTGTACAAACTCGACCTGAGGAGACTTACTGAATTCAGAAATAAGACTATCAATAGCATCAGGATCATCAATTTCGAATACATTGATTTTTTCTAATTTTAGATTTTTCTTTTCTTTAAGTTTTGAAAGTTTTAAATTTTTTTTTACATTCTTTAATACTTCATCTTTTTTGTCTGTGTGCTTTAGTTTAACAATAATACGCTTTTTAAAATCAGAGGTTGCTTCATCCTGCGTCTTGCTTGAAGCAAACGCTGATACACTTGAAGATATAAATGCAAGAACAACTAGAACGGAAATAATACTTTTACAGAACTTGTTTTTATTCAATTTAACTCCTCCCTTGATCTCATAACCCAGATCAAGCATAGCCTTCTTAAACTCATCAAAGCTCTCTGAACTCTCAATACATCTATCAATATTCCTTTTAAGTTTTGCTTTCCAGCTTTCGCCCTTTTTATCTTCCTGCCATTCTTTATAATGCTTGCCTTTTTCATTATTTGAAACAATAACAGATAAACTGTTTTCTCTACAAAGCCTGTCACTTTTTTTTCATCAGCGCTGTAGAAGAATTATAAAAGTTATTGAACTTTCGATTGCAATCAATCGTAGTTGAATTATAAATAATATGATTATGAATATGCTTTTTATCAATATGTGTCGCAATTACATACTCATGCTTCCCTTTTGTAAATTCATCCGCAAGTTTCTTCCCGATCTCATGCGCCTGCTCTGGTGTTATATTATCCTCCGGACTAAAAGCTTGCCGAATATGATAAGCTAACACATCATCTTTCTTTTTTGTTTTATATCCGTTAACTTTTTCATATAATGCTTTTGATGCAACAAAATCCAAATGTGCCGATTCAGGAATACAATTGAACGCTGAAACCAATTCTTTATAATTTGTTTTTTTATCATTTTTAATATATTCAGTCCGATCCATTAAGATATGACTTATAGATTTAGTACTGTTTGATTTAATTCTTAATAGTGTTGTTGCTGCCATATCCCAATTCACCCCTTACGACAATTCACCAAGTAATAAAGCCATTGTATCTCTCTGCATTAAGTTGATTGACTTCAGCATTTCCTTCAAACTTTCAACGTCTTCTTTGCTGATGTTTTGCATTTCATTTAAATGCTTTGCTACCTGATTTATGTTAGTTCCTATTTTATTTATTTCATTCGATAAATCTTTTAGAATTTTTAAATCTGTATTTATAATTACACCGTCAATAGACATTTTTCTTATATAGGCACTTCTATTTTTAATACCGGCTTTCTCCATATTCTTCTTCAATAACTCCATTTCATAATCTGAAAAATATAAAGGAACCTGATTTTTTCTTTCCCTATTTGTCATATGATATGCCCCCTGTTCAGTACTACTATGTATTTCATAATGATTAGTTATTCTGTTCTCTTGGGGATTGGGGGAACCCTAAAAATCAAAAAATCATAAAAATAGCATTGGGCTATTTTTGAATTTTTGAGGAAGTGTATATACACTTCCATTGCTTGCTAATCTTAAATCTTTCTATTATTATACTACTTGGAAATGCTAAAATACAATAGATAATTAACCTATGACATCTTCAAATGATATCCTCAATAACCTTAATTAAATGATTTTTCTAAAAATGTTCCTTTACCTAGTTCCTGAGCTTTCTAATAAATAAAGTTTGTTGTTTTCCATATGATTTTCTTATCATTAATCAACCTAAATAATGATTCATTAAAAACGTAACTTTATTTTTATAAACATAATTGATTTACGACAAAAATAATGATACTATAAACTAAATTACAAATTTACTATTCTTTGTCTTCATATGTCGAATTATCTGTCGTTCTTGATTTAATAATTTTGTTAGTTATTAGCTTTTTTACTGATTATAAGCAGCCAGCTTTCATTTAGAACTGGATGTTTGTAATAAATTATTCTTTTTTTGAGGAGGGATCTTATTTCTCAAAGAACAAAAGAAGGTTTAGTTGCAGCTAAGTCAAGGGGGAGAAGTGGAGGAAGACCTTCAAAGAGAAATAGCAAGGCTAAACTTGTAGAAACATTGGCTTCAAGCAATTTTAAAATTAAAGATATAATAAAAGAAACCGGTTTAAGTCGAACAACAATTTACAGGATATTAAAAACTGAATGAATTTTCAGAGGCTCAAGTTTTTTTGGAATGCTCCTCTACTTTTAATTGCGTTTTTCTGGTCAACCAATTAACGGTATATTTCACACCACAGATTGTGCAAGTGTAGAAAACAAAATCGCCTGAATCCTTGTATGTATTGCTGTTAAAGAGAATCATAATCTGAAAAATTGTCTTGACAATGGGGGGCATTATAGTCATTTCAAGCCTTATAAGAATAAATTGTTATACACCACATCAATATTTTGTTGAAGGAAGATTTATGTTTTGTTATGATAATATGAATTACGGAGAACATAAATAAGCCTCTGAAATATATACCGTATATCAAAAACCTTCTTTGGTAATTTTTTTATAC
>JAAZCB010000449.1 GCA_012513545.1 Clostridiaceae bacterium | reverse complement strand
GTTCTGGAAAATCACTCTTTCAATGCAATGAATTAAGTGAGGTGAAAAAAATGGATTACCGGAAGATGTCGGATTTTATAACCAAAATCATAATAGCAGCTATTTTAAGCTTTAGTTTAATATATCCCCTTACAACAACAATGGATTTTCCATTCTCTCCTTTTAAAATAGCCGGGTTTGTTTTTATTTTACTTATATTATATTCTGCTGCATTCTTTAACAAATTTACTACAAAAGTCTCATTATCCCTAATTTTCGCAGGCATTCTCTTCTTTGCAGCTTATTCCCTGACTATTAATCAGGATCTGCTGTACAGTATTATCAATTCATTCTTTTGGCTGTTTGCCTATGTTAACCAGCAAATATCGTTCGATACAACTAGCGCTCTATTTATTACAACTTTTATAAGTGTTTTGTTATCCTTATTTGTTTATATTTTTTCTATAAAAAAGTTTAATTTTATCTTATTGCTGTTAAGCGGAACTATTATCTATGTTTCACAATGGATATTGAATTATTATGTTGATAAGGCAGCTGTATCTTTCTACCTATTTGTTTTATCCATTTTAGTGCACTATCTTATTCATATTTATAACAAAAAATGTTATTATGATTCCAACGACTTTACAAGTTCATCGAACTTTACTATTCTAGCTGTCCCTGTTTGTATTGTGGTTTTACTTATTTCCTTTGCAGTACCCGCTGACTCAAAGCCAATTGAGTGGCCCTGGCTTGATAAAAAGCTGGTTTTAGCAGTCAATTACTTAAATACTCATGGAAAAATAAACCCTGCAAATGCAAGCTATTTTTCTCTTTCGGAAATAGGCTTTGGGAACAGCAATAATCTTGGCGGGAATCTCCAACTAAATGACATAAAGGTTATGGAGGTTACAGGACCACGCAATTTATACCTTAGAGGACGTTCAAGTGATCTTTACAACGGCAGGGCATGGGTAAGTACCAAGCTTCCACATCAAGTTATTACTGATAAGGATAGCCCAATTAATCTTGGTATATTTGAAATGAAAAACGGTTTAAAGCTCCTTCAGAATACAAAAAATAATACTGCTTCAGACAATTCTGTTTCCAATAATACACAACTGCCTGATTTTATCTGGAAGGAATACGCGAGAGTCACCTTTACTAATATAGTTACAAAATCACTTTTTGTGCCCTTAAGGTCTGAATCCTTCTTCATTAAAGATTCAATAAATAAGTCAATAAACGTGTCCAATGATGGAATTCTATCAAGCACAGCAGCATTAACCAAGGATTTCAGATATTCCTTCGACACATATACAATAAATTTTTCGGACGAAGAATTCAGAAATGCAATGACTAAAAGCAGAAAAGGATTATATGATGATGCTCTGTTAGAGGTTAACGATGAAATATGCAATAACATTTTCACTGACTTTGTCAAAAGCCGTATAGATTCAGCTTTTGGTGTAGACAGCCAGGTTATCTGGAATAATAAAGATAATGTACGCCGCGGAAATTCATCCGAGTCAGACTTACTGACCAGATATTATACCACTGATCCTTATAATGCCGATCCAGCTTATTTAACAGATTTCTATCTTCCTGTACTGTTAAAAATACTTGAAAACGATCTTAAAGATATTTTATTTTATTCTCCAAGCTCATATGATCTCAAAGAAAGTATCAAATCGTATTTACCTGGATTTATTGGACAGACATCGTACACGATAAATTTAATCAACTTGCAGGAAGAACTGAATATTCGTTTATCGGAAACAAAATACACGTTACTATTTAATGACAGGAATAACATTATTGACCTAAAAAGAATTTCTGAAGAGGCTTATTCCGATTACCTCGTCATACCTGAAACACTTCCTGAAAGAGTAATGCTTCTTGCCGAATCCATAACAAAAGACATGAAAAATGACTATGACAAGGTTAAAGCTATTGAGCAGTATCTTTCAACTAATTACCCTTATACTCTGAACCCCGGAGATACGCCTGAAGGTAAGGATTTTGTTGATTACTTCCTGTTTGATATCCAAAAAGGTTACTGCACTTATTTTGCTTCTTCCATGGCAATCCTTACAAGAAGCATAGGTATACCCTCTCGTTACATTGAAGGGTACATACTTCCTTCCAAAATGGGTAAGAACAGCGTGTACCATGTTACCAATCAACAGGCTTATGCCTGGGTTGAAGTATATTTTGAGGGAATAGGCTGGATACCCTTTGAACCGACCTCATCTTTTGGTGAATCACTGTACTCAGCAGTTACACGGCCCTCATATAATGGTATGCCCAATCAATACCGTCCTCAAGGCAACATGAATAACCCAGGAGGCCGAGATTATATAAATGCTCCTGCATCTGATACCAGAGTTGAAACCATCCCTGCAGGTTTAATTGTAACCATTTCGATTGTTTGCGTTATAATTGTTTTAACAATAACAATTCTTCTATTTAATATAATCAGAAGAAAACTGTGGATTAGGAAAATAAAAAAGAAGAATACCAATGAAGGCATCATTAACCTTTACGAGTATTTTCTTAAACATTTGAATCTGTATAAGGCAACTTCATTAAAATCGGGAGAAACACCTTTTGAATATGCACAAAGGCTTGATAAGCATGGATATATACATCCTCACAGCTTTAAAGAAGTAACAGATATATTTGTTAAAGCAAGATACAGCCAGGTCGAGATCACCCAATCAGAAATAAACACTGTTTTAAAGTTTTACAAAAGTGTCTTTAAAATAACACAGACAAACATGAGTCGTTACAAATACTTTTTAATCGTCTATATATTGGGTAAATTATAAGAGTGAAGGGGCTTTTAAAGCCCCTTGCTGTTCTCTAAAATAAAGGCTTTTTCGGCATAATAAACCAGGCTATGAAATAAATTATTGAACCGGTAAATCCAGAAAGAAGTATTAATACTGCAACTATAAGTCTTACTATTGTGGGATCAACACCCATATATTCTGACAACCCGCCGCAAACTCCACCTAGTACCTTATCCGAACCTGAAAGGTATAATCTTTTTCTCATAAATAATCCTCCTGTCTTACATATTCCAATATTATCAGCATCAAGTAATATCTTCCTATCCAGTACGCATCGACCTATACTTTTAGTAATCATAATATATAAAGTCTACAGCCAAGTCCTTGCTATATTGCTTTAATATTATATTATACGCAAGACCATCTAATATGTCTGAAAACAAGAATAAACCCTGTATCTTTGCAAGTACAGGGTTTACATATTCTAGAACTATAATCACATAGGTTTATGGGCAAGATTTTTACCTATATAAAGGATACCTGCTGCTTAACTTTTTAACTCTCTCTTTTACAGCCATTTTTGAATTATTAAAGTCTGTAACAGTGAGATTAATAAGATCAGCTATT
>JAAZCB010000448.1 GCA_012513545.1 Clostridiaceae bacterium | reverse complement strand
TTCTGGGAAATCTTATTTTTAATTACAGAGGTTCGATGGAAATAAAACCTTTTGTGCTCGCTGGTGAATGGGAAGATGGTACATGTAAAAGTCCATATATAAAAGACAACAAGGTACAGCTTGAATTAAAAACTTTATATTATACTAAGGTACGCTTATCCGAAAAACTGGATGAGCTTGCAGAGAAAGAATACCAAACTGTTACAAACTCTGTTTATCATGAGTTTGAAAGTGAGGAAATAGAAAAGATACTTTACTTGCAGTTTAGAGATGATTTTGGGGAAGAAAGTGATATCATTGTTTTTAAAGCTTATTTATTGGCTGAGAGTAATGATATTACAATTGTTTCGCCGGAAGAAAGTGCTTCATATGATACTGACATTAAGATTACTGCAAAAGTAACAAATAGTCCGTACTTTGTTGGAGCTTTATTACATCACTCATATACTCAAGAATTAGAATTGGAATATATAGAAGAAGATGATGAATATTCAGCCACAATTGATAAATATTATGCCGAGTCATTGAGAAAGGTTGAGGTTTTTGTAACGGATGAGGTTGGTAATATTATTAATACAAAAACTGTTAGTTTGGAGGATCCTGCTCCTGCTGTATACAACAGGATCACAATAAATGTAGATACTACGGACGAAGGAGTTAACGTTTACGGTAATACATCAAATGTCGGGAGTTATGTTTACATATATTACAAGGATGAATATTCTTCCTACGAGAGATCTGTAAGTGTAATTTCAGACGAAAATGGAGATTACAGCACAGCAATAGAGTTTGCCCAAGACGGCAGATATACATTTCGAGCAGCAGATAATGCAGGACTTAAGAGCATTTCAACAAGCAGAACGATTGACCGGACTGCTCCTAAGATTCTAAACTATTCTGTTGCATACGGACCTAACAGTGTAAGACTTTCGTGGAATGTAAGTGATATAAGCAATTGTCGTTATACTATATGGAAGGATGGCAAAATTGTTGAAACTCTTAACAATATAAAATATTACATAGCCTCAGGACTTACTGCTGGCACCACCTATGTATATACAATTGTAGCTGAGGATCCATTCGGGCATATGTCAGAGCCTGTTGAGATAACCTTTAAGTTTGACAATGACGAGATGCAGCCTTCGAAGCCTGAAAACGTTCAGTGTATATCGCATGCAGGAAAAAGTATTACTCTTTCCTGGGATGCTTCTGAAGATAACAGTTATGTAACTGGGTATGAAGTATACAGAGACGGCGAAAAAATAGATATATCATATACTACAACCTATAAAGATTCAGGGCTTGTTACCGGTAATGATTACAGTTATAAGGTAAGGGCATTTGACCCATCCATGAACTACTCTGATTTTTCTGAAGAGTTTATACATGCTCCTGTTGCGCCTTCAGTTGTTGATGCATACGATGGCAGCAATTTGCTGATATCTTCAAAAGTAAGCTATACAGGTCTTAAGGCATTGGTTCCGGATGTTTTGAATAATAATGGCATAAGTGTATACTTTTATTATTCAAAGGACAATGGTGAGAAATGGGTTTCCATAGGCGATACGCCATATTTCTCAAAAACAGATGATGGACTGATTTTTACCCTATCATGGCCTATGGCTCTTTATGAAAGTGGAGAATACCTTATCAGATACAATGTGGTAGACAGGGATGGTTTGACGGCAGAAGCTTCAAGGGTAATAAATATACAGAAGGAAGAGGATTCTGTCATACCTGAAATCACTTCCATACAATCAGAAAAATCATCATATGCGTCTAGCATACCGTTAAGCATAACAGCAAAGGATAATATAGGCATAGATACCATAAGAATACAGTGCTCAACTGACGGTGAAGTATGGGAAGATAAAAATCAAACAAAATTGTCGAATGGAACTTTGGAATACACCTGGAAATTTAGTTATTCCCTTGACACCATTGATGAAGGAGAATACTTTATACGGGCAATAGCTGTGGACACAAGCGGAAATATGAGCGAATATTCTGAAATCAAGACTTATACCATTGACAGAACACCACCTGATAAATTGACAGATATTCGTACAACAAACTCCGATGAATATGTGGAATTGGAATGGAACAAAGAAGCAGGCAGTGATATTGAAGTGTTTAGTGTTATGCGTTCATCAACCATTGATGGGACATATACTACCGTAGGCTACCGTATTTCAGATAATTTTTACAAAGATACACGTGTTATACCTGGAGATATCTATTACTATAAGGTGGTAGCCTATGATTTTACGGGAAATGAAAGCTTGCCAAGTGATGCTGTAAAGGTAGATTTAAGTGCTTATAAGGATGATGAGATTCCTGCTTTTAAATCTATTGAGTTTATAAAATCATCAGGTAATATAAAGATTAAGACAGGGGTTCAGGACAATGTCGGTGCAACCAAAATAGAGTATTTTTACAGACCAGTTTCAGGACAGTGGAATGAACTGACGGAAAGAACTCTTGAGCCTAAGCCTTCTGTAATAGTATATGATGAATATTTATGGGAAGTGTCAGAGTTTGCTGATGGCAGCTATGAAATAAAAGCTGTGGCATATGATGCAGCAGGTAATGTAAGCTTAGAAAAAATAGAAGTTGTAATAATCAGAAATACACAAGTTATCGCTCCTGAGGGAATTGAAGCAGTTCCTGGAGAAACATCGATAGATGTTTCGTGGGAGGAATCAAAAGACAGTTTTATTGATCAATATAAACTGTACAGAAGCACAGATGGTCAGGAATTTGTATTTATAGGACAGGTTGTATTAAGAACATATACAGACAGTAAAGTTACGCAGGGAAGTAGTTATACATACAAGGTTACTGCCGTTGATAGTCTTGGAAATGAGAGTGAAGGCATACTAAGTGAGAATGTTTCCGTGCTTGTAGACAGTACGCCACCGCAAATCTCAGGTATGGTTCCAACTCAGGATAAAGTGCTCAACGGAATTGTTAAGCTTAGTGTAATATCCATTGACAATATTAAGGTCGGAGAAACTGAAATATTTTATTCCGTAACAGGTGAAGATGGATCATGGCAGAGTTTGGCCATAACTGCATCGGGAACTATTGACTGGGATACAAAAAATATCGATGACGGTACAGTTTTTATTAAGGCTGTAGTAAAAGATACTTCAGGAAATACATCTGAGCTGATAAGATCCTATAGTATAGATAACACTCCTCCGGGAGCTCCTTCACTAGAGGCAGCAGCTTCCGAACTCAGAATTACACTGAACTGTGTACAGGAAACAGTTCCTTTGGATTTTGACCATTTCAGGATATATAAGGGGTCTGATGCAGTAAATTTTGTATTTATAGGAATGACAGACACAGGTAGGTATGTTGACAATTCTCCTTTTGTTGACAGCAGGAATTATTACAGGGTAACAGCTGTAGACAGGCTTGGAAATGAGAGTCTGCCTTCTAATGTAGTGGATATAATACCTGAAAAAGATAAGACGCCTCCTGATATAAAGCATTTAATGCCACAGGACGGAGAAATTATTAAAAACGGATTTTCATTGTCTGCTCTTGCAGAGGATAAAATGGGAGTGGAACATTATACCTTTAAATTCAGAAGAGCTGATAAAGTAGACGGTACTTACGAAGATGAAGAGTGGATTGATATTGCCGATGTGGCAAACGTTGATAAAGAAATTGTGAGTGTAGTCTGGAACAGCAGTGGAGAAGACTATCCTGATGGTATATATCAGTTTATGGTAGAGGCAAGAGATGCAGCTGGAAATGTGGGACGGAAGATATTGAGGTATACTCTGGCAAACAATCCTATTCTACCTCCTTCTGACCTATTTGTTAAAGCTGGAGAGTGGCAACTCACTGTTAGCTGGATTCAAGCAACACGTTCTGATTTCAGTCACTATGTTTTATACAGGAAAGAAGGCAAGGAAGGAACTTGGGAAAAAATTCTCAATGATACAGTTTCAAATGTATTTATTGATAAAATGAGAGATCCTCAAAAAGAATATTTTTACTCAGTTTCAGTAGTGAATAATGACGGAGAAGAGGGTGAAAAAAGCTATGACTATTCGACAGATCAGGAATTGAGCGATTTTGTCGATACCAGAGCTTTGAATCAAACCTCGATTCCTGTAATATTGAATCTGTCACCTTCAGAGCTCTCAAGAACCAACAGCAGTATGAGACTTGAAACGTTAACCTGTGATACCGTAAGTATCAGGACTAAATATGAGTATGCTTTTATCGGAAATGCGATGTCACAATTAACAGGAAATGAAGAATGGCATTCGATTGGAGAAGACACAACTACGGAAGTAGTGCCTCCATTAGAATTTATTGAAGAAATTATGAACATGCTTGAACTTAAGAATGTTCCGAGTGCAGCAGAGGGAGAAACGTGTTTCAGGACAGAATTTAACTGGGATGTATCAGAACTTCCAGCCGGAATATATGCAGTTCGTACAACTTCTATAAATAAGGGAGGTAAGGAAGCATCCCTTATTAAAAAATATATCATTGACAGGGAAGCACCTGGTGCACCTTTATCCCTTGCAGTAACAGATACGAAAGCTGGAGGTGAATTGCAGCTTTCATGGGAAAGAAGTCCTGTGGAAGACGTGGATCACTATCTGCTTTACAGGTCTGAAAATAGCGGAGGACCCTTTGTTATTATTGCAGATACAAAAGCTTTGGTGTATACAGACAAGTCTGTAATTGAAGGAGAAAGCTATTATTATACAGTAAGCGCAGTTGATGCAGCAGGTAATGAAAGCGAAAAAACTGCACAGGTATCAGCAATTCCTTCATCACAGAGTGACCTTGGAGTTTATGAATTAAAATCACCGCTTATGCCGACTTACGAAATAGAGGGGCAGATAGAAGTACAGGTTAAAAACCTGGGTTATGCAAAAGCAGCAGGACAAGTAGATTTCTTTGTTCAGAATAATACAGAGTGGAATAAAATAGGAACTGTGCCTGTGGAGTTAAACAGCATGGATACCAAAGTGGTTTCAACTACATGGTCTCCGGGAAAAGAAACAAGCCCAATAGCTTCTGTTAAGGCAACAATTACTACGATGCCGGGAAGTACTGATATTGAACTCAGCAATAATGAGACTCAAGCGGAATTCAGAATTAATCAGGCACCTGTTGCAGCTATAAATACCAGAGAATGGGTAAATACTGGAGAAATATTCAGTCTGGACGGGAGCAATTCTATAGATCCTGATGGAAGAATTAACTCATATATATGGGATATGGGAGATGGCTCTGATAAAAAGGGGCCTGGTATAACTCACATGTATCAGTTGCCGGGAGACTACAGCATAGATCTTTTTGTTACCGATAACAGTGGTTCACAAACGTCAACTACGGTTACAATGCAAGTACATGATAACAGACCGGATTTGGTAGTGTCGGAAGTAACCTGGAGCACGGATGAAATAAACGAGGGAGATGTAGTAAGAATTACAGCAGACATAGATAATATAGGAAAAGGTCCAAGCACCCAGGGTTTCCTTGTCGGCTTCTATATTGATAATAAATATGTTGGATATACCAGAGTTGACAGGAATATAAATCCAGGGGAAACTTACAAAGCTTCTTTTGCATGGGTGGCAACCCCGGGTGACCATGTACTGAAAGTTATAGCAAATGATATTCTTGACAATCTCAAGGAAACAGACATTGGTAATAATTCAAAAGCAGTAGCAATGACATCAACCCAGATCAACTTTCCTGATGTGACAGTTGACAGTGTAATTTGTACATCTGGTGAAAACACTGATATCAGCAGTGAAAGTCCATTTGGCTATAGAACAACTATATCAAATATTGGGACTACAAAAGCTGAAAGGTTTTTTGTATCCCTTTATATTGACGGCACATGGACTGCAAAACAACATATTAATATGTTGGATGCAGGTGAAACGCGTGAAATAACGTTTATTGTAAAACCAACCTCAGGAAGTCATAGGGTGGATATAGTAGCTGATGACCCTGTTCCTGTTCTTGCAGAGTTGGATAAGGACAATAACAGTATAACAATAACAACACCTGAATTTGTTGTTACGAATCCTCAGGTTGAACTGACGCCAATTACTTGGCAACCGGGGGATTCGGTGTTAACGGAAGGAACATCTCTTACCTTTGAAACTAGGGTTAAAAACACAGGCGTAATAGATATAGAAAGTAAATTTGATATAGATTTTTTTGTAGACGGTTTGAATGTACGTACTGTTACGGTAGAAGGACTTGATAAAGGAGAAGAGAAGCCGGTATGGGCGCGCTGGATGGCAGTGCCTGAAAGCCACGAGGTTTCTATTGTAGCAGATGCAAGGAAAAGCGTTATAAGCAGTGTGTATGAAGTAGCAGTACATGCCAAAACACCTTACCTCGAAATAATATACCCGGATTTGAATATATCCGATGTAGAATGTTCAACATCAGAAATAAAATATGGTCGTAAAGTTAATTTCATCACAAGGGTGAGCAATCAGAGTGTAAGTTCAGTGTTTGAAAAATTTAGTGTTTCACTATATATAAACGACACAAAAGTTTCAGGAAAAGTGGTGGAAGGTCTTAGAGGACACAGTACTACCTTTGTAGATTTGACGTGGACTCCTGATATAATAGGAGATGTAGATGTTAAGATTGTTGTTGACCCTGAAGGAAAAATAACACAGAAGCCTATAGTTGAAGGTGTTCGAAGAACCTATGAAAACACATTCAATGTAAAGGATGCACTGGTTATAGAAGCTCATCCTAATGCGGAGGATCAGGTTGAAGTACTTGGCAAACTTTTCTATTCAACCACAAACAGCTTTATTCCACTTACGGTAAAAGCTAAAAGAGCAAGCAGCCAAAAACTGTTGGGACCAGAAGATGGTATCAGTGCAAAATACACCTTGAAGGCAGAATTTATAGGTTTGGGAGATATAAATTCTGAGATGCCTGAATTCTTTGCTCTGAATGGTGAGCTGGAATATGACCCTGCATCGGGAGAATTCAAGGGACAGATACCTGTAACAAATCTTGAATCAGGAGATTATAGCCTTACAATTAATGTTGAAGAAGGAGCTTATAAAGAGCCTGGAATTAAAACATATATAATGATGACAAAAGAGACTGTTGGAATTGTGGATTTAGACAAGGAAGCCTATCAGCACGGAGAGGTGGTTCATGTCTCCGGATATTACAAGTTCAGGGACGGTACTCCTGTAGCAAATGAAAGAATTGTACTTGATTTTTGTCTGGAACCAAAAAAGATTCCACCTACAATGAAAATGATAGACGGTAAAATGGTTATGGTAGCATGGCATGCTGAGACTGTACGTTTTGTCTATACAGACGAGGACGGACATTTTGAATATGACTTTTTACCCACAACACTAGGAGCAGGCAAATGGCACTTGTATACTTTTGCTTATGACCTTGGAGCAGGTAATTCCGTTACAACAGAGTTTAATGTATGGGGAATGGCGGCTTCACCTTCGGAAGTATCTATTGTAGCAGCAAAGAATTCAAGCTTTACAAAGACTATTTCTGTAAAAAACATGGCAAAAGTTCTAAACAGCCTTTCAGGAGTCAGTGCGGTTATTAAAGACCTTACTCCCGAAAGTGGTGTGAGAGCGGTACTGGACACATCCACATTGTCCTTCAATCTGGATCCTGCAGGAAGCAGTAACGTATCACTCAATTTCAATGTACCGTTGGATGCAGCTGATACCGCGCAGTATCAGGTGATTTTCAGCAGTGCTGAAGGAGCAAAAGCTGTTGCAAATGTCAATTTGTATTTAAGACCTGCAACGCCTCTACCGATTACAGATCCGAAGGGAATAAAGGTTGGTACCAATCCGGGCGAAAGCATTGTCAAAAGTGTAAAACTTACCAATAAAGGTCTCGGTAGAATGGAAAACATTAAATTGAAGCCATCCGGGAATATACCATGGATTAAAGGTGAGAACCTTGGCAAGACATCTCTTATGCCTGGGGAGTCGACGGATTTTGATGTTGTAATTAATCCTCCTGAAGGTGTTTCATACGGACAGTATCAGGATAATATAACAGTAACTGATGGCAAATTCAGTGCTATTGTTACTGTAGGTGCAGAAGTTTCCAATGTAA
>JAAZCB010000447.1 GCA_012513545.1 Clostridiaceae bacterium | reverse complement strand
GCTCCCTTACCATCAGTATAACCGTCCTGGCAGAAGACTGTTTGTAGCGGTTCAAGTCTATTTTCAGAATATTGCTTTAATGGATAAAGCCCTTTACCATCTGGTGCATAAAAGTGTTTGTTGGAAAACTCAATGATTTCCGGCATACATCTGAAGTGCTCGCGTAGAACTGTAATGCCGTCACAAAATCTTCTAGCATGATCAAAAAAGCTAAATTCAGTGCCGTAGTAGTTGGCAAAAGGTATATCTTTTAGGTGTTTATTAATATAAGGTGTCATTGTATTTACATCTACTCCAACATATTCAGGTGAAGTTTGTTTATCATCACCGACTATTATAATGTTTTTAGAGATATAAAGCAGAAAAATTGCATCCGGTCCTAATTGACTCGCTTCATCAATTATTATATAATCATACATCCCTTGTTCTGGTTGTATTGTCTCTGCCACTTTATAAAGTGGCATAATCCAACACGGAACTGAAGATTTGCACTTATCCATTTGCTGTTGAGCTTCTTTACGAAACTTTAACGCTCTTTTACCTTGACCTGTTTTACCGATTTTCTTTACAGCTTGAACCCATGCCTCTAAGTGCTGTCTCAACGCTCTATTTTGGTATAAACCTTGTAGTACATGACTCCAGGCCTTTTTTGATGCAATTTTAGCAATTACTTTTTTCTCCTTAGACTCAAGTTCTTTAATTTCATTAAATAAAGTATGTTCATAATTAATATCCATCAATTTATGAATTTCATTTTGTGCGTGTCTAAAGTATACCCCTTGCTGGAATTGAGGTAAATCTGACATTTTAAATTGGCCTGATAAAATACTATCAACTAAATTCGGCAAATTGTTCTGTAACTGCTTCTTCAAGTCAATAAAATTCATAAAATCAGCTTTTCTTTTGGCTAGTTCCTCTATGGTTATAAGCGTTTGTTCATAAGAAATATAGTCACTTTGCTCAATGTTTATTAAAATAGTTTCCGAAATAGGGTGAATATTATCTTGACTCAAATAAGCTCTTGCTTTGCTTATTGTTTCATTAAAAACTTCAACGTTTTTTAATAGATGATTATATTCAGTTTCTTTAATCAGATCGTTAACATTTTTACAATCAAAAGGTTTTATCTGAAGGCCTGAAAGATTCTCAATACTAAACCTTAACATTTCTGAATCTTCTATTATTTTGACTAACTTTGTTACTTCAGAATGTATATTATTAAAGTATAGGAATTCAGAATAAGAACAATCCTTTACCGGGGCTAAACTCCAGAGCTGTGAAAATTCATTAAAATCCTGTTTTAACTCAATATCCTGTATAACTAGCATTAGTTCTTCTTTTGTATCACATAGGCTACCATTTACTTTAATACTTTCAATAATATACAGTCTTTCTTTAATTTCCTTTGAAAGGAATGGCTTTTTTAATGCAAATGAAACACCGGAAAGTGAATTACCTTCATTAAGATAGTTCAGTAGAATATTTGCATCATTCTTTAACTGTTTTAAGCTATTATCCGTATTATAAGTTATTTCTATATCTCTATCAATTTGTTTTAAATCAATTCTTTCAATTCGTGCAAGGATTTCCGCCGATAAATCTAGTTTTTGTTTTAACTGATACTTGTCACCATGTAAATAAGTAGAAATGATTTGTTCAACAAAATCAATATGTAAGCTTCTTGCCTGATTATAAAAATCTCCGAGTTCGACAAGCTTTGACTTAAGCTCGTTGTAATTAGTACATTTTATAAGTACATGTTCTTTAGAACTATCCTTATCTAATAAATTGTTTGAGTAACTTTTATACTTCCTTATTTGCTCAACCGTTGGAAGATAATCAATACTTGGAATTATATAATCAAACTCTGAAATATCAATTTGCTTATACTCATTACTTAACT
>JAAZCB010000446.1 GCA_012513545.1 Clostridiaceae bacterium | reverse complement strand
TGTTTTTATTTCTTCCTTATGAACTGGAAAATCGTGAGAGTGGGAGCACGGAAAGAGCATTAACAGTATTGCCGGGAGAGGAAGGAACAATAACATGGAAGCTGAGAGCATTACCTCAAAAAGAACTAAAGTCGGTAGATGTTGAAGTTATATGTCAGGAAGACGAAAGTAACCAGACTGTTAAAAGCAAGAGAACAATTGTTATAGAGAAATTTATAAGAGAAGCCAGAGACATTATTTTCGTGCATGGTTATGCAGGAGGAGTATTAAATGCTGCCGGTCATGTGTGTAAATATGAAACAGATGAAGAGAAAGCCAGGGCATCTCACCAAACCTGGGTACCGAGGTTACTGAATTCAGCCCTGGATATAATGGAGGCCTTGGAGGGCGAATCGGCCGATTTGGATAAAATTTTAGATGCAATAATGGCACATGATACAGAAATGCTGGAGGAGCTTAATCTGAGAGATAAGGCACTGGGATTGATCAATGAATTGTTCCACGACTTATACTTCCTGGAGTGCAACGATGATGGGACTTCAAAGTATCCGATAGAAGTTTCGGGAAATGTAACGCAATTCCATGGAAAGTTAGTTGAAGAGCTTGAAAATTATTGCAGACAAAAGAATTCCGAAATGGCTGAAAATGGTCAGTTGAATGAAAAGGACAGATACAATGTTACTGAGTTTTCATATGATTGGAGACTGGATGGCAATATAAGTGTTGCGAATCTGTCAAAAGAGGTTGAAAGACTTATCAAGGAAAGAAGGGCTGCAGGTGATGATAACCCTAGAGTTACTATTGTTGCCTACAGTATGGGCGGTATTGTCAGTGCAAAGTATGCTTCGTTAGGAAATTTAAACAAGATTGATAAGTTTGTGTCTATTGGTACTCCGTACCTTGGGTCGCCGAAGGTTTTATATGCTACTGAGTCAGGAAGGTTTTTCAATGCTTATGACGGAGATAAAGTAAGCCTGGTACTGGATAAGTTAATGAGTGGTTTTTTCAAAGCATACTCACCTAATATGAGATTTAACTATCAATCCAGTCCAAGCAAGCATTACTTTGATTACAACGGAAATGGAGCACACCTTGGAACGATAATTAAAAAATATTATGATGAGAAAGAACTAGAAGGCAGTCAATACATTGAAACCTTTGAGGAAGAGCAAAATCATCTGAAGTCAAAAGAATGGGCAACAAAGTTTTATACGGATCCGGAATTGAAGAATCTTAACCCATTTGAACTGGCAGAAGAATTTCATGATTTTGATATGGCAGGGACACTAAAACGACTTGATGCAAGGATTATTGTGGCTCTAGGTTCGCCTACCATAGGAAAAATCGTAGAAAGATATGAAAAAAATCCTGAAGGCAAGTACGAGTATAGAGGCCAGCGATATGACTATGTGGGGCTTGAATCAATTGCTCCTATTGATGGGGATGGGACTTCGCCTATGATTAGTGCAAACGTTGGAGGTGCATTAGGTTCGAGAAATAGTCATGGGGAAGAACTGGAGATAGAGAATATTTATTATTTTGATCCTGAAGAGCACGTTGGTCATGGAGATTTATGCAAAGATGAGAGAGTTCGTGAACAGGTAATAAATATTCTAAGCGGAAAAGAAGAAACTTTTGCTGAGGGAATGAGCAGAGAATTAAAAGGTCATGAATTTGACGCATTTATTACCGAATGTCCGGTAGAATTACACTTGTATGATAGCAAAGGAAATCATGTAGGCAGGACCTCTGCTCTGGAATATGAGGAGAGTATTAATCCTGATAGTTATTACGAGTTTGGAGACAGCAAGATGGTTATCCTCCCTTCAGGGGTTTACAACGCCAGGATAATTGGTACAGGCGAAGGAGAAATGATCTATACTATTAACAGGTATAATAAAGAAGGTAATGTAATAAAAACAGTAAGATTTGATGATGTTGAAATAAACCCTGCTACAATAATTACATCTGTTTCCGATTTGAATGCAAATATTGTGCTCAATATTGATGATAATGGTGACGGCATAATAGACAGGGTAATGGAGCCGACAGTTGTACTGGATGCTCAGGGAAGCAATGACCGGGAAGCTCCATCGGTAGAAGCTGAGATAATTGCTGAAAAAGGAGATAATGGCTGGTATAAGTCAGATGCAGAATTAACATTAACAGCTGTTGATGATTTGACAGGCATTAATAGAATTGAGTACAGGCTTAATGATGAGAATGAAACACAAATTTATACCGGACCTGTAATTGTAAACAAAGAAGGCAGGAACCTTGTGTACGCATATGCTGTTGATAACAACAGGAACAAATCACTGACTGTAACAGAAGAAGTTTATATTGACAGGACAAAGCCTGAAATTTATACAGAAATAATATATGACAATTTGATATCTGATGGAACTGTTATTGTAAACTTTACAGCGCATGATGCCATATCAGGTGTACGAACAGTAAGCGCAGTATATAATGGTGTACCTGTTACAAGCGGAAGCGAACTGGTAATAGACAGAAATATGGATAATGAAGTTCATTTTACGGTTGTTGACGTTGCCGGGAATATATTAACTGAAAAGCTGCTGATAACCCAAAGGGTTCCCCCCGTACTTACAGTGCCTGAGGATATAACAGTAGAGGCTGCAGGTATTATGAGCGAAGTTGACATTGGAATTGCCACAGCTTCAGGTTCTTCAGAGATAACCATTGTTAACGATTCACCGGAATTGTTCCCGGTAGGAAGTACTGTTGTTACATGGAC
>JAAZCB010000445.1 GCA_012513545.1 Clostridiaceae bacterium | reverse complement strand
TCAAGGCACCTAAAAATTCTATTTCCTTACCGTCCCAGGTTTTATAATAATTGCCCAGGAGTTGGTAACCTCCGCAAATTGCCAGAAATACTTTGTTATTTAAAATGGCATTCTTAATCTCATTACCCTTTTCCTTTAGAAGATCATCCTGTATTATTTCCTGTTCGTAGTCCTGTCCGCCACCTAAGAAAATAATATCATAATTTTCTGCGTCAAACCTTTCACCAAGAGAAATGTTACTGACATTAACACTGATACCACGCCATTCACAGCGTTTATTCAGGGCTATAATATTGCCCCTGTCGCCATAAAGATTTAAGAGATCGGGATATAAATGGCATATGTTTATTTCATACATATTATTTCCAAAACTCCTTTAAACCATATTTTTTCTTAAGAAAACTTCTGATTTCAAGCATTGATGTATAAGTAGGGAGAATGTAAAAGCTCTGACCGGATTCTATATTGGATAGACCGGAATTAATCAATTCTTCATAGTTTTTAATAACCTTTATCCTGTTACTGTATATACCTGCATATTTTAGCCTGACAGCCATATCTTCAGCTCTGATTCCGGAGGTGTAAAATGTTCCGGCAATTTCCTGGACTTTACAGAGTTTTTCAAAGTCCACATCCCATAACCAGGATATATCAGTACCGTCAGCAAGCTTGTCATTGATAATAAAAGCTATCTGCATGGTCTTATCTTCGGTAAGAAGGTAGTTTATAACCTGGTTGAAGCCTGTTGGGTTCTTAACAAGAATGAGCTTTATGTTTTTTCCTTGAGTAACGATGGTCTCCATCCTGCCAAAGCCGCATTCAAAACTTTCCAAAGACTTTACCAGTATTTCACCCGGAATATTAAGAAGACAACCTAAGGAGGTTGCGGCGAGAGCATTGTAAATATTGTAAAGGCCGGGGAGATTAATCTTTGCGTTGATTGTCACAGGTTTATTGTCGGCTTTTTGACAGTTTGAGGAAAATACTACATTGGAATAGGAACTATTCAATTCTTCAACACTGACACAGGTCACCTGAGGCTCAGGTCGCCTGTATCCGCAGGTACTGCATATGAAACCGCCAAGATGACCGTAAATTCTATTGGTATACTCATATTTATTTTTACAGTATATACAGAACGTAGCATCAGAATTTAAAGACTTTTCAGGACTTTCATAAGCCTTGCTGTCAAAGCCGTAGTATAAAACTTCCGAAGTGGCATCCTTTCCCAGAGAAGCGCATAGGGAGTCATCAGCATTCAAAACAAGCCTGGCATTGGGAGATTTTTGTATTCCTGCTTTAACCCCGTTTAAGGTGGTATACAATTCGCCGTAGCGGTCAAGCTGATCACGAAAGAAATTTGTAACAACAATTATGTCCGGCTGCACGTAATCGGTTACAAGATTAAAGGCAGCTTCATCCACTTCGATTAAGGCGGTTGATGCCTTGCTTTTTCCCGATATATCAACGGCTTCAATAAGGGTAGTTATTACTCCGCTTACAAGGTTTGCGCCCGATTTGTTTGTAACATGGGTAATTCCACTTTCTTTGAGCATCTCCCCAATAATACGCGTTGTAGTTGTTTTGCCGTTTGTCCCGGTAACCATTATTATTTTAAAGTTCCTGGATATCACCTTGATTATGCCCGGATAAATTTTGTAGGCAACTTTACCAGGAAGTGTAGTCCCTCCACTTCTTAACAGTCTTAATGCAAGTATTAGGATTTTTGATACAATTATAGTAAATGAAAGTCTTAAGTTCATTAGCACCTCTGCTTTAACAAAAAGATTAGTTTTTATCTTAAAAGATTATAACACAAAGAGTATTTATTGTATAAATATTTTTATAGGGAAGTATTTCCCTAAAAAAACATTTGATACGTTATTTTCGAAGTGATAGAATATTTAGGATGATTAAATAATGTGCCCATAAACTTACATTTTCTGGAGGTTGCGAAATAGGACCCAGACCGATAGATTTACATATCAAGGCTCTGAGAAAAATGGGTGTCAAGGTACACGACGCCTCACATGGTTTTTTATATTGTGAAGCCGATAAGTTAAGAGGGTGCGAAATACAACTTGACTTTCCGAGTGTAGGTGCTACCGAAAATATTATGCTGGCTGCAGTTTTTGCAGAAGGAGATACAATAATAAGGCATGCAGCCAAGGAACCGGAAATAATTGATTTACAGAAGTATCTGCTTTCATTAGGTGTAAAAGTCTCTGGGGCAGGAACAAGTGTAATAAGTATAAAGGGAACCGGAAAAGTATTCAAAAGAGTAGAGCATACTATAATACCCGACAGGATTGTTGCCGGTACATATCTGACGGC
>JAAZCB010000444.1 GCA_012513545.1 Clostridiaceae bacterium | reverse complement strand
TTCTGCGGACTGGGTTCTGTCAAGTCCAATATAGGACACTTGAGGTATGCCGCAGGTGTTCCCGGGTTAATGAAGGCAGCGCTGGCTATTAGCAATAAGGTCCTGCCGCCCACTGCAAACCTTAAAAATGTTAATCCCAGGCTTGGGCTTGATGATTCACCGTTTTATATCCTGAGTGAGAAAAAACCCTGGCATGAAGTAAAAGCTCATCCAAGAAGGGCTAATGTCAGCGCTTATGGATTTGGCGGTGCCGACTACCATATTGCAATGGAGGAGTTCAGACCGGAGTTTTTGAAAAACTCTTACTTTTTTCCCAAAAAGAATGACTCGTTGAATTTATCAACTTCAGATGAGGTATCCTTAGGGAATAAGGAGATTGTATTTTTTTCAGGAGCTTCACCCCAGGAGCTTAATATGGCGTACAGTAGTTTTAAAGAAAGCCTTGGCGAGTCTGAGGATTTTGAAAAAGCGGTTTTTGTACATAACTCAAATGTTACCGCCCGTAGTGAATGGAGGGTGGCGATTTATGCCGGCGATATAGGGGAAATCGATGAAAAGTGGGAATTATTAAGGCAATTTATTAGTGAGGACAGCGATAAGAGGCTTGAAGTCTTAAATCATAAAGGCATATATATAGGAAAAGGAGAAAAGGCAACAAGGGATACAATTGCCTGGATGTTCCCGGGACAAGCTTCACAGTATCCCAATATGCTAAAGGAACTGTTTGAGAACTATCCTGTGGTTGAGGCTTTATATTTGAAGGCTGATGCTGTCTGGAACAGAAAATATGGTTCAAATATTACGCAACTGGTGTTTGGGACTGATGAAGCCGCTTTGGAAGAAAGACTTAAGGATACAAAAAATACTCATCCTGCAGTTTTCTTAAGTGATATGGCAATGTTTAAGCTCTTGTCGGAGTCCGGTTTAACGGCAGATTACATGGTAGGGCATTCACTCGGTGAAATTGCAGCAATATACGCAAGCGGTATGCTGGATATGAATTCATGTCTGGAACTTTTAGGAAGCAGAGGGTTTTCCTTTGATGGTATAAAGGAGGAGAACCGCGGCAGGATGGTTAGCATTAATACAACTGTAGAAAATGTTGAAGATATTATAAGAAACAATAACCTTGATATCTGCATTTCAAATATTAACTCCCCGGTCCAGACGGTAGTCGGAGGGAGAAGCAGTGAATTGGACAGGCTGGAAGAACTACTGAATAAATGCGGTATGACTTACATACGCCTTAAGGTTTCCCATGCTTTTCATACAGAGCTGATGCTGTCTGCTGCCGGTGAATTTTACCAGAAAATTAAGGATATTCAATTCAGTCTCCCGAATGCAAAAGTGATGGCCTGCCACAGGGGGGATTTTTATCCTGATACAAGGGACGGGCTTGGGGAAATGTCCTCGCTTTTGAGGGAGCAGATACTCACTTCGGTGAATTTTTCAAAGGCTATTATGAAACTTTACGACAGCGGAGTAAGGATTTTTGTTGAGTGTGGACCATCTTCCATATTGACAAAGCTGGTAAAAAACATATTGCCCGACAAGGGTGTAAAGGTTATTGCGGCAAATCACAAAAGTAAAAATCCTGTTGAAGCTTATAAGCTGGCATTGGCAGAGCTGTTTGCATCCGGGATTGATGTATGCCCGGTGCCTTCGGGAAGGATGTTAGGGCTGCCGCAGAAGATTTTGAAAGAAGAAAAGTGTGTAAATATAAATGAAGGTCTGCGCCATAAGATTAATACGGAAAGACTATCGGGCGAAATGTATTCCCGGAAAGAAAGCCTTGTATACAGCGGTGTATCAATGGGGCTTCCGGGCAGTTACAAAAAAGTGTTTTCAGATGAGAATTTAAGACTTGTGTTTGAGGGAAATAACCTTATTGAAAGGCTTACAGATGATGAAATACAAAGCATGGCAGAACTTAACATCACAAGGCTTGTAAAAGTTGAAGGTGCAACTACGTTTAAAAGACTGTCCTCAATTAATGATGTTATCCAGCTTGCTGCCAAGTTTGGCAATATTGATATGCTTAATGACTACCTGGTAGATGAAAAAACACTGAAAGAAATGACTATTACCTGGTGCGCAGGTGTTGCGGCTGGATATGAGGCACTCAAGGATGCCGGAATACCTCTTGTGAAAGAAGTTATGAAAACCTCTACAGGGGCATCTTTGCCTGGAAGATTTGTTCTGCCCCGGGAAATGAGAGAAGACACCGGAGTAATTTTTGCAAATGGTTTTTTGTCAATTGAGCCTTTTATTACTGAAGCTTCGAAGTTTATTGCCTATAAACTGGGAGGCAAAGCAAGGAATGAGCTGGTTGATTTCTATGAATCCGTCATTGCAAAAGTCAGTGACTTATCTGTAAGAAAAATCCTGTCTGACTGGTTTAATTTACATTATTCAAGACTGGTTTTAAGCGATAATGAAAATAGTGTTTATGAGTTCAACAAGGACTTTATGGCACAGATTTCATCGAGGGCGAACAACAGGCTTGCTCAGTTTATTGGCGCGATGGGCCCTAATTTTCATATTAGTGCGGCGTGCTCTTCGACTGCTAGTGCAGTTACAATTGCCGAGGATCTGATTCGCGGTGGACATGCCGGAAGGGTAATCGTAGTAGGTGCTGAAAATCCCACATCAAAAACAGCTCTGCCATGGATTGGTGCGAGTTTTCTTGGGATGGGGGCTGCAACCAATGTATCTGATGTTTTTGAAGCGGCTATACCTTTTGACAACAGGAGAAGCGGAATGATAATTGGTGCAGGAGCAGTAGGACTGGTTATAGAAAAAGAGAACGATGTCAAAGCGAGGGGAATGAACGGAATATGCCGCATTCTTGGTACCCATGTTTTCAATACTGCCGGCCATCAGACGAAGGTTGACAGCACAAGGCACAGTATAGAACTTGATAAATTTATATCAAAAATGGAAAAGGAATATGGTTTTAGAAGAGAGGGTATTGTCAAAAAAACAGTGTATTATTCTCATGAGACGTACACGTCTAAAAAGGGTGGATGCTCATACACCGAGAAGATAGCGCTGGAGGATGCTTTTGGGGAAGCCTTCAGGGAATTGAAGATTGTAAATACAAAGGGTATAACAGGACACACTATGGGAGCCTCCGTTGAAGAAGCAATTTCTGCAAAAGCTCTCCAGTATCAGAGGATTCCTCCTGTTGTAAATTTCAAGGTGCCTGACCCTGAGTTGGACGGCTTGAATCTGTCAAGAGGAGGGGCATATGATTTTGACTATTTGTTAAGGATGGTTTCAGGCTATGGTGGACAGGGAAACTACCACCTCTTGCAAAAGCTTGCCGCAGGTGATGACAGGATTGTTGATGGCAGAGTATACCAGAAGTGGCTTGAAGAGATAACAGCCTCTAAGGATGTTGTGTTGAATAATTATGGAAGAATTCTGGTGGCAGAAAAAAGAGATAAAACAGACTTAATTAACATGAGTAACAGCGTTATAAAGAAAACATTTGAGGAGGTTTCGGCCGCATCTCTCAAGAAGGATGCTGCATTAAGTGAAATAGACATAATGGAAGAGGTACTCAAGGTATATTCGGATATTACGAAATATCCAAAAGAAATGCTGGACCTGTCAATGGAAATTGAGGCGGATTTGGGCATTGATACAGTAAAGCAGGCTACGATAATTTCAATAATAATGGAGAAATTCAATATAATTGGCACGAGTGCTCTTAACATGTATGAGCTTAAGACCATCAAGCATGTTGTTGATGCAGTTATAGAAAAACAGGGAGCTTTTTGTGGCAGTAAAGCCGGTGAAGAAGAAAAAGATGAATTTGACTTGGAGGCTCCAATAACAGATGACCCCAACGAAAAAAATACCTATTACCTGGGGCGGGCTGAAGACTTAATATCAGACAGGGAAATTGAATATCCTGCTGAAACAATTGGGGCAAGACCGGGAGAAAAAGCATATGGTATAGATATTGTAAAGAGTGACAAGCCGGAAGATATAGAGTTGGCAGTGACGGAAATATTTGCTGAAATTACAGGATATCCGGTAGAAATGCTGGAAAAGGACATGGAAATAGAAGCTGACCTGGGTATTGATACTGTAAAACAGGCAACAATTCTTTCCCTTGTGTCTGATAGGTTTTCGCTGCCATTTGGTGCAGTTACAAATATGTCCCAACATAAAACCATCGGGGAAATAGTAGCGTTTGTTATAGAATCGGTAAGCAGCAAAACCTTGTATTATGAGGACACAGATACTGATAATGGCGGCTTAAGGGTAACAGATGACCAAGAGGTTAAGGACAATGAAAGTCAGCAGACGGAAAGAGAGCTCTGCCTGCAGATACCGGTTTTCGTTGAGGAGAAATTACCCTGTAAGGATTATGATTTAAGGGATAAAATCGTCCTGGTTATCGGAGATTGCCCTGACACGGTTCATAAAGTATTTGAGTATTTTAAATTAATATCAGGGAAGGTGTCGGAACTGATTCTTCCAAAGGGGCAGGAACCGGATTGTCCTGACGATATTATTTTCCCATATTTGGAAAGTGGCCTTGAGGTTATTGTAGATTGCTCGCATGTAGGAAGGAAGGTCGAATTTGACAAGCTGACTCAAAGTGAAGAGAAATTGCTGCTGCAAGAGAGCAAAAGCAGGTTCGTTTTTTACAAAAAGCTGTTTGAACGAATGCCTGCAAAGAAGCTTAGAATTATTTGTATGGTTTCAATGGATGGATATTTTGGTCATGGCTTACGGGAGGCTGCAAAAAAAGTTACTGATCCGTTCTGTGGTGCTGTATGTGGCTTTTACAAAGGTCTAAGGAAGGAGCTTGAAGGCTCTTTGGTCAAAATAGTTGATCTGGGACTTGAGAAAGCGGAAGTCTCGGAAAAGGAATTGATAATACTGAAAGAAGAGCTTGAAAGCATGTACACCGATTACGAAATTGGTTACAGTGACGGAAAGAGAAAAGTCCTTCAAATTGATTACCTTGACAGGTCGGCTTTAGAAAAAATTGAGCTGCCTTACGACTCGCATTTTGTGGTAACCGGCGGAGGCTTCGGAATTACTTCTGAAATTGTAAGAGAGCTCTCTTTGGTGTATAAAGGTAAATTTACAATTATCGGACGCACTAGAATTCCTGAAAACATTAAGGAATTATCTGCATTGGGGGAAGACGGCATCAAGGGCAAAAGACATGAAATTCAGGAAGCGTTGAAAAAAGACGGGAAAAAAGTGACTCCTGCGCTGGTTCAGGAGGAATTGGACAAGCTTATTAAGGCGGTGTCGGTTTATAAGCTGGTTGAGGAAATCGAAGGCAGCGGCTGCAGAGTATCTTATGTATCCTGCGATGTTACTGATTATGAAAGCCTGAAGGAAGCTTTGAACGAGTCTGTTGAAAGCTTCGGACCTGTAAATGTGCTTATTCATGGCGCCGGAATAGAGAAAAGCAGACTTATCGCGCAGAAATCCCCGGAA
>JAAZCB010000443.1 GCA_012513545.1 Clostridiaceae bacterium | reverse complement strand
TAACTAAAGACCCAACATCCATAGTGATGATTAAAGCATAAATGATGGTTTTCAAAATAAAGTTTCTTATAAGTAGTATGATACCGGCCAGTACCTAAAGCGCTGGCTTTTTCTTATTTGAAGCTGTATTTTATTATATTGCCGGCTGAAATTTTTGCGTCACGAAAATTAAAGTAGGCAATATAGGACAGCAAGGGTTAAATTTGCGAGTTTAGGCTAAAAATATTATTATCGGAAAACTAAAAGATAAAAGAATGAAACATATTACCGATATATATAATAAGAACATAACTTTCCCAAACGTAGGATTATGAGACTTCTTAATGCTCATAGGTTAAAGTGATAAAGTTTGCTTTTATACCGAGGGAAGCAATGCTCGCTAGCAGAAAAGAGCCAATAAATCCTTTTGGAAAGTTGAATGGAGAAAAAATATGACTTATATATAATAAAAAAATAAAAAGGATGAATACTATGGAGGTTATAAACATTAGCCAACTAAAAGAAGATCTTGAGAATTCAGACAGCCTGTATTTCTATAAAGAAATAAAACGGGTTGTTAATGGTACGAAAAAAGTAAACAGCATGAATATTACAAGAGAAAAGGTAAAGCTAATTGTAAAAACTGATGTTAAGGGTGATACGTATCTAACAGATCAAAGTAACGAAATAAAGTGTGTGTTGACAGATAATTCAATTATTTATAAATCACAAAGGAATTCATATGTAATTAAAAAATCAGGAGCTATGATATTTATTGTATAGAAATATAAATCGGCATTTACGGATAATATCCAATTATTTATTGTTTTCATACCAATCAAATCCGATGAAGCCTTCGGTGAATACTGTGCTTTTCCCATAGCGATATCAAAGTTTTTATGTAAGCCCCCTTAAAGGTATACCTGTTTACGAATTTATATTATAATAGTAAGTATAATGATTCTCTGACGCGTGTTGCAAGAGGTAATAAAATACATAATACTTATATTTAGGATAAATATATCACATAGAATTTTATGTTAATTTTTTTAAGGGGGAGAGTGAGCGTTTTTTATGGTAAGAAAAGTTTATGCAAAAAAAATTCATGCAATTCTTCTGATTTGCTGTGTTCTAAGCACAATACTGGTTGTTGGACCCACTGCAAAATCAGTAAAAGCAGCTGATGAAGTTGAACACAATTTTGCAAAAGCCCTGCAACTATCACTGTATTTCTACGACGCTAACAAGTGTGGTGAAGGAATAACAGGAGGAAGGCTTGAATGGAGAGGTGACTGTCATGTAGAGGACAATGAGATTCCTCTTGTTCCTATGGTTGAAAAGGATCAGGTGAAAATTGGTACTAACCTTTCACAAGAATTCATTAATGCCAATAAAGAGTATCTTGATCCGGACGGAGATGGTAAATTGGATTTGGCCGGGGGTATGCATGATGCAGGAGACCATGTCAAATTCGGGCTTCCCGGAACTTATGCCGGTTCTACGTTGGGATGGGGCTTTTATGAGTTCAGGGACGCTTACGAAAAGACAGGTCAGGCTGAACATGCCAAAGAGATATTGAGATGGTTCAATGATTTTTACCTGAAGTGCTCTTTTTTTAATGACAAAGATGAAATAGTTGCTTTCTGCTATCAGGTGGGAGAGGGTAATGTCGACCATAATTTCTGGAATCCTCCTGAGCTTCAGGACTCAAAAGTGTTAAAGCTCTTTGGGAGACCTGCATATTTTGCAACCGAAGAGGGACCCGCCAGTGATATTTGTTCAGGTGCTGCAGCGTCACTTGCGATAAACTATCTCAATTTTAAAGATGAAGACCCGGAATATGCGGAAGAATGTTTTAAGACAGCAAAAGCTCTTTATGAATTTTCAAAAAAATACAGAGGGCAGGGTTATGATGGAGGCTTTTACACTTCTTCCTATGACTACGATGAAATGGCATGGGCTGCTGTATGGTTGAACATTATTACAGGAGACGAGCAGTATATTGATGATATAACTTCAGTAGATGCTGACGGATACTATACAGGATATATGCAGAGAATTATAAAGAGTGAAGGCAACACCTGGCAGAACATTTGGGTGCATTGCTGGGATACCGTATGGGGAGGAGTATTTGCAAAGCTTGCTCCTATAACAAATGATGAAATGCATTGGTATATTTTCAGGTGGAATATAGAATACTGGTCCGGAATACCTCATAAGGATACCAACGATACCGTATTTCTATCAAAGAGTCCAGCAGGCTTCAGTGTGGTTAATCCATATGGTTCTACAAGGTATAACACTGCTGCAGAGCTTTGTGCATTGGTTTACAGAAAGGAAACAGGCAGAACAGATTTCACCGACTGGGCAAAGAGTCAGATGGAATACATTATGGGAAGTAACCCTATGAACAGAAGTTACATTGTGGGTTATTCCGAGAATAGTGCTAAACATCCTCACCACCGTGCTGCTCATGGTTCGAAGACTTTAAGCATGCTTGATCCGCCAGAACACCGACATACTCTTTGGGGAGCCCTGGTAGGAGGCCCTGACCTGGAAGATTTCCATAAGGATGAAACTACCGACTATGTCTATAATGAGGTTGCCATCGACTATAATGCAGCGTTCGTTGGGGCAG
>JAAZCB010000442.1 GCA_012513545.1 Clostridiaceae bacterium | reverse complement strand
TCTTTACTCTTTATTTCTTCCTTAGAACTTGACGCTTGCTTCTTCCTCTTCAACTGTTCAGTTTTCAATGACCTCCGCCCTCGCTTCCTCTGCGGGCGACATGGGATATATTATCACATCAAGATAAGTGTGTCAATGCAGTATTCCCTGATAAATTAAAGCTATTTATAAATATTTTTATATAGCTTTAATTTAGCTGTATTTTGATTAAATTTAAATAAACTTGTTTCGGCATTTTATATTTGACCATTTTTAGCTTCTTGTAATTTTTGATGTCTTCGACCAACAAATACGTAGAATAGGGCAATTATCTCTGCTCTCAAGCATAAAATAACAGCTTAGGCGCCTCTCGCTTCATTTGGAAGGTCTATTGTGCTATAATATTCCATGATTGCTTAGCATAAATATTCAAGGAGGTTTTAATAAATGCCCCCTAAAAAACGCAGGCGCAAATTCGCTAGAACTGGTTGCCTTAAAATATTATTTTCCCTTGTTTTACTGGTGATTTTTGTTGGTGCAGGAATAAGTACGGGGTTGGTCGTCAATGCAGTCAGGAATATGCCTGCTTACGATATCGACAATATTTCCGGCTCTCTCTCAAGTATACTCTATGACCGTGAAGGGCAGGAAGTTACAAAGCTGAAGGCGGAAAAGAGCAGAATAGCTCTTGATTCGGATGCAATTCCAAAAATGATGAAGGAAGCCTTGATTGCGATTGAGGATCAGCGTTTTTATAGTCATCGAGGTTTTGATCCTATTCGTTTCATGGGTGCAGTTGTAGCCAATTTCAGAGAAGGATATGGCGCGGAGGGTGGGAGCACTCTTACACAACAACTTGTAAAAATAGCTGTTTTGGAAAATCCTGAAAAGAAAATCCGCCGCAAGATCCAGGAAGTACTAATAGCCTTTAAAATTGAAAGTAAATACGAGAAAGACGAAATTTTAGCTATGTACCTCAATAATGTTTATTATGGCCATGGAGCCTGGAGTTTACAAACTGCGGCACAAATATATTTTGCCAAAGATGTACAGGATCTGAACTTGGGTGAATACGCGATGCTCGCCGGAGTTATCAACGCTCCCGGAAGATATTCTCCCTATTTGAATCCGGAAAAAGCAAAGCAACGGCAAAGCTTAGTACTTAGCGAAATGGTTAATATGGGTTTCATCTCGGAATCAGAAGCAAAAAAAGCAGCTGACCAGGAATTATCCCTTGCAGGTCTAAATCAGCAGAGTTACCAATATCAATCATTTACGGATGTGATCATTGAGGAGGCCGCCGAAAAGCTTGATATTGCTGATTCAGACATTGGCGTTTTATACACAGCCGGATACCGTATATATACTACAATGGATAAAAAAACACAGGATGCTGCTGAAGCCGCTTACGAAGATGATGCTTTCTTCCCTCCTGATAAAAATGATAAAATCGTTCAGTCTGCTATGGTCATACTTGACCATCAAACCGGAGAAGTATGGACTATTGTGGGAGGCAGAAAACAAGATGGTGAAAGGCAATTCAACCGGGCCGTGTCAGCTGCGCGTCAACCGGGATCCGCTTTCAAACCAATCGCAGTTTACGCTCCTGCACTGGAAAAAGGGTATGGTCCCGCAACTGTACTGGATGATTACCCAGAAGAATACCAAACCCCTGCAGGTGTTAAAAGTTTTATAAATTACGATGAGAAAACACGT
>JAAZCB010000047.1 GCA_012513545.1 Clostridiaceae bacterium | reverse complement strand
CTCAAGTTAAACACACTAATCGAAATGAAGGATTTTGACCTTCTAGACGAAGAAGTTCAGCATTATAGCAGGAGACTAGACAAAGTTTTAGACCATTATAATAAAAACTGTAAAAGGGACAAGCATTTTAAGTTTAACATATGTTATTCTGAAACTTCCTTAAAATGTATGTCTTTATAGCATTTAGAATATATTAATTTTATGGCAATTCATTAGGGTTGCCCTTCTTGATTACGCCTCTTTTGAACGAAGTGAAGGAGGCGTAATCGAGAGAAACTAAATGCCCTAGAGACTTTATTACATAAATTTTGTAACACCAGTGGTTATATTTAGCACTCATATAATATTAAGAGTCTGCTAAAATTTAGAACTTCTGTCTAATTTCCGTTTTCAGCCTTTTTATAGGTCGGTACAATGAGCTTTATATACTCTGAAATTTCTTCCGAATCTGTCATAATTATGTCTTTAAGACAATCCAATTCTCTCCTTAAAAGTGCCAAATCAGTATGAATTGGCTTAGCAACGTATATCTTGTTATTCTTAGTGGATTCAAGTCCCTCTTCTTTAAGGAGCAGTTCTTCGTAAAGCTTTTCTCCAGGTCTAAGACCTGTATACTCAATATCAATATCTACATCAGGTTCGAACCCAGACAATTTTATCAAGTTTTTTGCCAAATCACAGATTTTAACTGGTTCGCCCATATCCAGCACAAATATTTCCCCGCCTTTTGCCATTGCACCTGCCTGTATAACCAATTGAACAGCCTCAGGTATAGTCATAAAAAACCGTGTAACCTCCGGATGTGTCACAGTAACAGGCCCCCCCTGTTCAATCTGCTTTTTGAATAAAGGTATTACACTTCCGTTGCTACCTAAAACATTTCCAAACCTTACAGCAACAAATTCTGTTTTGCTGTTCCGGTTTATTGCCTGAATGACCATTTCAGCAATTCTCTTTGTTGCTCCCATTATGTTTGTTGGGTTAACAGCTTTGTCTGTAGAAATAAACACAAAACGTTTTACACCATATTTATCTGCACATTCAGCAACATTTAGTGTTCCAAAAACGTTATTCTTAATAGCTTCGGAAGGATTAGCCTCCATTAATGGAACATGTTTATGTGCTGCTGCATGGAACACAACGTCAGGCTTGTACATATTAAATATGCTGTCAATTCTCTGTTTTTCTCTTATGTTTGCAATAATTGTATAGAGTTCTAATTCAGGGTTATTATGCAACAACTCATTTTGAATATCATAGGCATTATTCTCATAATTATCAAGTATTATAAGCTTTTTAGGAGAAAAGCCTGCAATTTGCCTGCAAAGTTCTGAACCAATGGACCCTCCGCCACCAGTTATGAGAACCACCTGATTCTTAATGTATGAGGAAACCTCATTTACATCAAGGTTTATAGGTTCCCTTCCAAGCAAGTCTTCAATATTTACATCTCTTACTTTTTGCATCACTACCGATTCGTCAATAAGCTGCGATACAGAAGGTAATATTCTTACTTTACACTGGGCTTTTGAGCATTCTGTAAATATTTCATTTATATCTTTATTACTTGCAGATGGAGTAGCAATTATTATCTCATCTATTTGGTATTTTTCAACTACTGCTGCAATGTCCTTTCTCTGACCTACAATGGGTACACCGTTTATTTTCTTTCCCTGCTTGAACAAATTGTCATCAACTATAGCTACTGGTGTGCTTTTTAATTCGGGATGCATCTTCATTTCCTTTACGATTATTGCACCTGCATCTCCACCTCCGAATATTAATACTCTTTTTGAGCCCTTAACCCTCACTATTTCGCCTCTGATAACTCTTCTTAATATACGGTACGCAAACCTTACTCCCGCTAAAAGGAATGTATCTGTCAGCATACAAATAAGGAATATACTTCTTGGCACAGATGTCTTAGATAAATATACATAGGATATCATTATCGAATTGCCTACAAAAACTGCTCCGACTATTAACCCCATTTCATACGTTCCTGCATATTTCCAAAGGCTATTGTATAGTCTGAAGAGTATAAATACTATAATCTTTACACATGTAGCTATTACAACTAGTCTTAATATTGGCTGTGAATGCCTTTCAGGAATACTTTCAAATCTAAAATCGAATCTCAATAGATACGCCATAATTAACGACTGCGTATTTCGGACGCATCCGGACACTGATTCCGGAATTATCCGGACAGCATTCCGGTAACATCCGGACAGCATAACGGCACATCCGGACACCTTGTCGAGATAAAAACAAAATGGTACTTTTTTAATCAGCCTGATTAAAGGAGGCCAAATCGATGAGGAGGTTAGATATGCTAAAAGCAAGAGAAATTTTAAGAATGAAACACGAGTTGGGGTTATCCCTGCGAGAAATCGGGAATGCCTGCAACTGCGGCAAATCAACAGTAGCAGAAGTGCTTGAACGTGCTAAAACAGCCAATATTACCTGGCCTATTGAGCTAAGTGACAAGCAATTGATATCTCTGCTATATCCACCGGTAGAAAATAAGAACTCAACTCCTGAACCGGACATGGATAAAGTTTTCTGTGAAATGAAGAAGAAAAACGTTACTCTTATGCTTCTTTGGGAGGAGTATAAGGCTGAACATCCTGATGGCGTCATGTATACCCAGTTCTGTGATCGTTACAGGAAATTCAAGAAAGACAATAAGATAACCTTGCATAAGGAGCATAAGGCAGGTGAAGAGGTTGAAGTCGATTGGGCGGGAGATACAATGTCCTATGTAGAGCCAAGTACAGGAGAAATAATGGCAGTATATGTGTTCGTCGCTGTCTTGCCAGCCAGTAACTATCCTTTTGTATATGCCTATGGGGATATGAAAACACCAAACTGGATTGATGCCCACGTAAGGACATATACATATTTCGGAGGAGTTCCCAAATTTACCATTTCAGACAATACCAGAACTGCGGTTATCAAAACCGACCTTGTAGATCCTACAATAAACAAGAGTTATAATGAAATGGCTAAACATTTCGGTACAACACTGGTTCCTGCCAGACCTTACAAGCCACGCGATAAAGGGGCTGATGAAAATATGGTAGGGAATGTTTCAAGAAGAATTATTGCCGCGCTGAGGAATCGACAGTTTTTTAGCCTGTATGAAGTCAACCAGGCAATATCTGAAGAACTTGAAAAGTTTATGATTAGGCCTTTTCAAAAGATGGAAGGCAACAGGAAAACAGCATTCGAAAGGATTGACAAACCCTGCCTACAGTCATTGCCTGCCACAAAGTACGAGTATTCTGACTGGGAAGAGACTAAAGTTGCATTCAATTACCACGTGGAGTATAACAACTTTTTCTACAGTGTCCACTACTCCTATGTAGGCCGCCCTTGTTCTATCCGTGCAACTTCCCAAATAATAGAAGTCTTCATAGATAACGAAAGAATCGCTGCATATCCAAGAAACTACAACCAATTTAAGAAGTACACTACCCTTGAAGAGCATATGCCAGAGGAGCACAAGGCGGTTTATGGGTGGAATCCTGAGCGTTTTCTTTCATGGGCGGAAAAGACAGGTCCAAATACACGGGAACTGATTAAAAGTATTCTTGAGAGCCGTGAATACCCTGTGCAGAGCTATCGTGCATGTATGGGAATCATGAGACTTTGCAAAAGCCATCCGGTTGAAATAATGGAAACCGCAAGTCGTGAAGCCCTCGATAAGAACACCTATTCATTCAAGTATATAAACATAATCCTCAAACAGGTTTTAGCAAAGCAGTCCAAAAAGCAAAGCGAAAAAATAATTAACCATGAAAATGTCAGAGGAAGCAGTGCTTATACAGGGGGTGGTATTAATGCTTAATAACCCCACCATAGAAAAGTTAAAGGATATGAAACTCAAAGCCATGGCTCAGATGATGAGTGATCCGGATTCTTCTCTCAGAGATCTGACCTTTGAAGAGCGTTTTGGAATTATGGTAGAAAAGGAATGGCTGGCGAGGAAAAATTCCAGAATCAAAAGGCTCATACATGCTGCATCCCTTGGTATGTCCGCCTGCATTGAGGATATTGACTATACCATCGACCGAAAAATCGATAAAAAGGTCATACAAAAGCTTTCAACCTGCTCATTTATCGAACAGAGGCTTAATGTTGTAATAACCGGAAAAACTGGTTGTGGAAAATCCTTTACCTCGTGCGCACTTGGGAATAATGCCTGTCGCTACGGGTATTCTGTTAAATACTACAGGATACCGGAACTGTTGCTTGAAATCCAGGACGCTAAGAATGACAACAGGTATTCCAAATTCATGGGCCAATTGCAAAATATAAAGTTGTTGATATTGGATGACATAGGTCTTAAATCCTACTCCCTCGAAGAAAGCAGGGACATTCATGAAATTGCAGAAAGCAGGTATAATAAAGCTTCAACTATCCTTGTTGGTCAAATGGCACATACACATTGGTATGAATTGTTCCCTGACCCTACTGTTGCAGATGCAATCATGGATAGGTTTATACATAATGCCTATATCCTTGCACTTGACTCCAAAAAATCTATGAGAGAAGTTATGGCAGAAAAATCAATAAAGGAGCTCAGAGAAGATATTTTGCCATGATTGGAATTGACATAAAAATGTTGAAACATGTTTATATATGTAAACATGCGTAAACACAAGGGTTTCAAGTTATAAAAATGTAAACATTTGATTGGGGGTATTACGAATGGACGCCACATGGAGCGTACGAATGCCAGAGGATGTGAAGGAGAAAATAACTTCAATGATCACCGAATCGGGCTTGAATGCCAAGGATTTTATCAGTCAGATCATACAAAGTTATGAACTGAAGGAAGTCAGGAAAATGCAACCGGTAATGGATGCCGATATTGAAGAGCTATCACTACTTACGGGTAGGATTCACAATCTTTTTATCAACCTCTGTGAAAGGGTCTCAAGCTTCCAGCAGCAAAGGGAAGAAGAATTCGGAGTAAAACTTTCTGAAAAGGACGGGATGCTTGCTGTCTTTAATGACAGGATCCGGGTTCAGGAACAAAAGTTGATACAGTATGATGAGAATATGGTAGTACTGAAAAAACAGTATGAGGATGTTTGGCAGCAGCATACCCAGACTGTCGAAATGTGTGAGGCGCAAAAGGCACTGGTTTTGGAATATCGTGAAAAAAACGATACCTTGACTGGACTTTTGAGTGAATATCAGGAATATAGACACCAGATAGAAAGCCTTAAACAGGCAATGGAGGAGGAAAAAATCCTTCGCTGTGATATTGAATCGAAGCTCCGTGAAAAGGATAATGAAATAAGACAACTGAAAACCTTGGTGGAAGATACCCAAAAAACAGCAGAGTTACAGCTGCAACAAAGGCTGGAGTCACTAAATATCGAGAAAGAGAAGTATATCCTGACCTTACAGAAAGAACAGCAAAATAAGCTAGAAACGGCTCAGCAGCAATATGCTGACAAGGTAAAGGAACTGCTGAACATGATTGAGGAATTGCAGAAAGCAAAATCTTCAAAGAAAGCTCCTATCAAACACCAAGTTGAGGGTAAATAACAGAAATCCTACTATTATTACAAAGAAAACCCGATACCAATAATTGTAACGGGTTTTCTTTATGATAGGCCTTATGATGTTTGCTGACTGGCAGCGTGGCATAAATGCTTTCCCTACTAATCTTGATTCATTAAGACTGTTTTTGTTATGTAAAAAAAAAATAAAACTTTTTTTGCTTAAAATTGTATAGGATTGCATTAGACTCCTCTATAAAAAATGGAATTTATATTAAATATTATTGAATAATAAAACACTTTCAGATAAAATAAAATCATTCGACAAGGGTGTCCGGATAGTTCCGGTTTAATGTCCGGATGCCTCCGGAATAGCCGTCCGGATTATCCGGTATACGCATAACGACACATTAATCAGTATTAAGTCAATACCAATTAAGGCATTTGATCTTATTTTTCTCTTCATTTGATTGACCCCCCGATTATCTCTATTAGTATTACTTTTTTCGTCGAATTTTTCTACCTATACTAATCAATAATCCATCAATGAAATTATACTTCATTTTATATCTAAATTACAGCCCATCCCTAAAATTTACATTTAGCTTTGTGACCATATTTTTCAAAAAATCAGGTACATTCTTAGCATAGAATTGTGTCACGAAACCAAAATAGCTTTCGTGAAAAAGCAAAAGCTTCGGTAT
>JAAZCB010000441.1 GCA_012513545.1 Clostridiaceae bacterium | reverse complement strand
TTCCAGATAAATTTCATATCCATCAGGTGAAGCGTATATCGTTCCTAATTCATCCAATATCCTGTCCATATTCCAACCGTTCTGTACATTGACATCTCCAATATCCAAGTACATCAGTACATTCAGTAAAGCCGTTTCATTGCCTTGTGACATGATATCATCCTTATCAGTGCTCATTAATTCTCCCTCCACTCATCGTATGCTGAAGAATCTATTTTGAAGTCCCCAAACAGCAAGGCTGATTTCAGAATGGTTGCATCTCTTATGGTTTGAGGGTCTGCATCAACCTTTCCCTCCGTCACATAAATTATTCTGAATTGGGGTTTATATTCCTTTTCTTTAAACTTTGACCTAAGCTGCTCAAGCTTTTGATCCTTGTTGGTTTTATATTCGTCATCACTTACACATATCGTTAATGACAGAGCCAAATTCTTTGCACTGTATTTTATGTATTCGTCTAACTCCATTTGCGGTGAGGCACCCGCCAAAGGTGACACATCCGTACTGTAATACACCTTGCTTACGGGATAAACATCTTTTGCTATTGCGTCCATTACTTCTTCAATTCGGCTTTTCATGAGAAAACTCATGTAATTGTCTATCATATCTCCGCTTTCTTTCCCTCTTCTTATCATAATTTTTGCCTCAGGAAATTTGGAGGAGCTGACATATACCTCAACTTCTGGAGCATTCCAACCTTCTGTACCGCCTCCGATATACGTAAATTCTTCATTATATTTGTCCTTCATGTACTTTTCAACTTCATCCTTTACTGAAACCTTGTTGTCATTTGCCATACACCCGCTCACTCCCATCATAATAATTACTGACATTATTGTTAGTATATACTTCTTAAGCATCCATATATCCGCCTTTCCACTATTTATGATGCAATAAACCTTACCTTAGACATCCAGTACAACCTTTTCATACTTCCCTCCTGTAAGGGACATTCTATACCACTCACGGTCTATACAGAAAAACAGTTCACTTCCTATAATATGAAGGTATTCACAGCTTTCACCGCAAATCCTAATACTGCTTTCATTATTTATATCTATTCTGTAGATACTCCGGTCATTCAACCTGTTTGCACAGTACAAATACTGACCGTCAGTATTCATGCTCGATGGAGCCATATCATCAATTGTTTTCACGGTTTTGTCGTCCAAGTCCATTATAGTCAGTACATGCTGCCTGTTTTTATCTGTATAAACAAGTTTGCCGTTGATAAGCATTAATTCTGCTGCGACAGCATCACTTACAATATCCCTGTCACTTCCTGATATCGCGCATGTCCTTATTCCCTGGGGGGTCGTATAAAAAATACGGTCTTCCTCAAGAATAAACTTTCCCACCTGTTCATCTATAACCTTGGTCTCATTCCTGCCGTTTGTCTGGCAGCGATATACCTTCCTGTCGTTTTCATTAATGTAGTATAGCCAGTCCTCCTTTAAAAAAAGACCGTAGCAGGGTTTGTCCAATAGTAATTCCATGCTGCACTTTTCCTTATCCATCCTGTATATTGAGTTATTCTTATTCTGATCACTTAATATAACAGCTGAACCGTCATAATTCATAAACCAGAACATCCCTCCGGTATCTGAACCGTATACGGTTTTATAGCTCTTCATATCGCTTATTATGAATTTTTCTTCCAGCTTTAAAACAAGCCCACCATTATTAAGGTTGTAATCCATGGTCCGCTCCTTTTCATATAAGGGTCAACAGTGACCCCTGCGTCACATTTTCCTCCTGCAGGGTTCTGTCATTGTCCAGTATTCTTCCCAAAGGCTCTGCCTGAAGCCTGTTTCCCTTTCCCATATCCATGTTCAGGGCCTCACTCAGCATTACCAGAAGTTCTTCAATTTTCACAAAAACCGGCACTTTTAGATCAATGCTGTTCTTTCCACTTTGAAAAGTAACCATTATATAATCCATAATATATATTTCCTTTCGTCAGTTCCTTACTCTCATCAAGAGCATCCGCTCACTCGTCAGTTTATAATCAGTTCCGCTTGAACTTTCTGCCATCTTCAGATATTTGGTCTTGAACTTATAGTGGGACTCCGCCCTGACATTCACAGTTGTAATACTCTGGTCGGTACTAGGGTCTGTCGAGTTAACGATATCCAGAGTTACAGTAAATGTGTTGTATTTTCCGTCATTCGATACAAAGGTCAGTATGTTCCCGTTCACAGCTTCCCCGGTGGCATTCATTGCATCTTCAAATGCTTCTATAAAGTACTCGATAAAGAGATCTTCATCAATCTCGGCATCCCTGTCACGAAGCTTTTCATAATTGAGACTTCTATCCTTTGCAGCACGACAACTGTTGGACAGTGCTGTGCCAAGAATTATTTTTTCTCTCATAACGTTTGCAATTTCAACCATCGGTTCTACAAGAACCGAGAGCAATATAACCATCAATATGCCAATAGCAATGTTTTTCAAATAACTTCATCCCTGTTCAATAAAATTCAAGATCCTTGTAATGCTTTAAGCCTACTACTGTCATGGAAAATGAAACCGGCAGCTCACTATTAACTTCTTTTCCCCACAGGGATATGGATAAAGGATATACCGCCCTTACTTCCACAGTTATCGGCTCGCCCCTTTGCTTGTATGGTTTCTCCATCTCAGCAAGATTCTCGTATGTATTTTCATCATCGTCTCCTACAGCTGTGTAACCACTGCTGTTTTTGGCGATTATAACAACTTCTTCGGCTCTATCCTGGAATATCGGGCGGCTTCTCAACCTGTCCAGAGCATCTTCATAATAGGCTTCTTTTATGTAATTATCACTAGCCGCAACCTGAGACAAATTAAAGGTCTCTACAACCAGTGTCATATACCACGGAAAGAAAAACACCAAATTTACAAACAAAAGGATGCATACCGCAACCAGTATACTTATTAATACAGCCTTTGCCACACCTTGCATTCATTTCACCTCTAACCGGTACTAAATTATATTTTATGATATCAATCCCTTGATCTGATCCATAAACATATTCCATATCTCTCTGACCCAATCCGGCATGAATGCTTGTACCTGGTTAACTATAAAACCTATTATAACAATTACCGCAACAGTGACTGCTATCTGCTTGATGCCGAAATCCCCTCTTTGGTTTCCTAAAAGTACTTTAATTTTACCTCTCATTATTAACCCCTCCAAAATATTATTGAAATAGTCTTAGTGAATCCAATATTGTAAACAAATAGTACAGCGCAATATAAATAATGAGTACTATTACCAATACTATCTGTATTCTTGCATTACTTCTTTCCCTACGTTCAAGCTCATCCTCAAGTGAGCGTATCCTGAATTCATCTACTTCATTCTTAAGATAAGCCATCTGGGTTACATTGTCATAACCCCTGAGCCTTGTTTCCATTATATCACAGAACTTAATAATATAATGCATCGGAACTCGTTTCTTTAACTGCTTTAGTGCATACTCCTCGCCGTAGTCCATATTGTCCAGCATGACTCCCAACTCTTCAGCCATATCCGGGTTTGCATTGGGAATGTAGTCTTTTATTACATCAGCAAGATAAATATTAACCGACTTTGAGTACTGGTAGTATACCATGCTGTAAAAAGCAGGAAAATCCAGGGATATATTTTTATTCTTTCTGTCTATTGTTTTTTCCAGCTCCGATATGGGGTAAAGCCAGCCAAGAACAATAAATATACCTGTTGTATAACCCAGTATTCTGTTTGCACTGAACATCAGAACAGTTAAAATTACTGCACCCACTACATAAAGTATCTGATCTGCACGAATTTCCTCCGGCTTTATGTTCAAATCAAGCCTTTCGATGATTTTTCTGTACCTTGCCCTTTCTCCGCTTCCAATTAAGTTTTTTACATACTTTAGTGCAAATTCTTTCTTAAGTGCCATAAACTTTGTCTTAAGATCACTGTATTTTCTCTCTTTCATATACCGGCGTACACGCTTTTTTTGTTTCCTGCTGACAGGTTTGAATATGGGATAAAGGAATTCCTTTACCATGTACAATACAGACAGCAGTGCAAACAGCTTTGCAATAGTTACCATTTAGCGGCACCTCCCGGGCCAAGATTTCCCTGAAGAGCCTGACACCTGGCAAAGCTCAAGCATATAGCACTTAGCAGTACAGTATTTATTATTTTTCCAATATCATTATACAGCATAAACTGCCTGAATTCATCAACAGATAAAGCATAAATAAAGAACATTACAATAATCACTGTTTTCAACAGAAAGTCCCTGTTCATTTTTCTGAATATGCGTTCCTTTCTGCTGTTAATCTCTCTTAACACAGCGTTTTCATCCACAATGTCAAGGAAAATGTCAGCCATACCCTTTCTTTCATTATATTCAAAAACAACTGCCTTCTTGGCGAAATTATCAAACTTCGGACCCAACTGCCTGTTCAGGAGTATTATTGCCTGTTTGAAGGAATACCCATTGTTTTCACAGTTGTCAATAAACTGCTGGAAGTAGGGCCTTATATTAGGGCTTATGTACTCGTCACTTTCCATTACTTTTTTTACAGCTACCAGGACACCGTCCCTTGCCAATGGGCATATAATGTCTTCCGCGTCCATTATATTTTCAAGCCTTTCAGCCTTAATAGACTTTGACTGCATAACAAAGTATGTCAAAAGTCCAATAAAAACCGCTACTGTTATTACCACCGACAACGGGATATTCTGCATAATAAACACTACAATAAGAACTGTAATGGCAAAGCATATACATAAGAGTGATGTGAAGCTTTCCAGAGTAAAAGGCATGTTGAAATCCATAATCAGTCCTTCTACCAGCCTGTTGTACTTTGCAAATATGTTTTCTCTTTGTCTTACTATCCTTTCCCTTTTGACACGCTCCACATAACGTTTGGTATTATACTTCCCCAAATGCTCTGCAAGGGTATCAATAACCTCCAGAATAAATTTTCCGGTCCCTTCAAAGAATTTAACTTCAAACACCGCATTAAACAAGGCAAATGCGGCAACCCCCAAAAAAAGGCTAATTACCATTGCGGTATTCATCGAACAAATACACCTCTGTTTCATCTTCAGCAGGTTCTTTTGTAAGAAACTCAAACCTGCTCCTTTTTATACCTGCCTTAAGCATTGTCTGCTGTACATTCTCAGACAGTATTCCGACACGCTTGTGTCTTCCGATAATCTTCAAAACCCTATGGGTTCCTTCCTCTTCTTCAACATCATCACATATAAATTTGTATATCTGGTTTATCTTGGGCTTTAAACCTTCCGAGCCCAAAACCTCGGAAATGGAAGTAATCTTCCTGGTTCCGTCTGCAAGCTTCTCCTGGAATATGACAAACTTTACCGCACTGCAAATGTTCCTCAAGGCCAGTTCAGCCGGCTCATTCGATACCATAAGGTATGCAGTCAGAAATCTGTATATGGCCTCTTCATCACCTTCTGCATGCAGGGTTGTAAAGAAATAATGCCCGGTTTGAGCAGCCCTGAGGGCTGTTGCAAACTCTCCCGGAGTCCTGAGCTCACCGGGTCCTATCCAGTGAGGCGACTGCCTCATGGCATTAATCAGCAGGTTTTCCATGGTTGCTGGGCTTGAATCGTCATCCTCCGGAACAGACTCGTATTGCAGCACATCATTTATTATTCTTCCATGTTCGCTTCCGCCTTCCCTTTGTACCAGCCTCATCTCTGAAGGGTTTTCTATGGTAATAATCCTTGAAAGTGGATTTATTTCCTTTACAAGGATTTCATTCAAGGTTGTTTTACCGCTTCCCGTCGGCCCTACTGTGATCCATGACAAATCCGCTTTTGGAATAAGCGACAGGAACCTGAACATATTGGCTGAAAAGGAAGCATTTCGCATCATAACTTCAGGCGTAATGGTTTTCTTGCTGAACTTCCTTATTACAAAAGCAGGCATGTCATAAGGAGATATCTCGGCATGGGTGGCATTAACACGGAAGCCCTCGATGGTTCTTGCATTTACCATCGGTATTTTAGGCGTAAGACGTGCTTTTGACACTCCTATCAGCTTGGATATGATCCTCTCCATATGCTCACGGTCACTGAAATTATGCTCCCAGAGAAGCGTTTTACCTCCGCTCTCGACAAATATCTGATCAGGTCCGTTAGCCCTCACCTCATCTATGGTATTATCTTCCATAGCCTTGGTGATCGGTCCGTAATGAGTTATTTCATCAATCAGTGCGCGCTTTAAAGAAAGCAGATCGAAGGTGTCCTTTTCGTTCGGTTTTTGTACCACAGGCTTTTGTGAATCCACAAATTCGTTTATGTACGACTTGGTCATTTCACGTTTTCTTGAGGGGTCATTTTCCCTTCTGAATGCGTTGGTGGCCATCTTTGTAATAAACTTCTGACACAACTCCAGAGCCTCGTCAAAGCTTATTGTGGTATATTTGTTTTTTAAATTATCCATGTCTTCATTTATACTTGTCTGATGTGAAACCTTTTGCTGCATTTCACTGATTTTTCCACGAGTCAACATCTTCACTCACCGCCTTTACCTGTCATCAGCCAGCAAATCAGCCAGTCTATGAATCTCTTTATTAAAATATTTGTTTATGAAGGGATTGTCCTTAACATAAAGTCTTCCTTCAAGAGCTCTCGATGTTGCCGACTTGACAAGCGGGAGAGCTGCAACAATTTTAAAACCCGAATCAGTTATTGCTCTATAGTCAAACACTACATCCTGAAGGTTCATCAGAACCACACTCGTAAACTTTGCGGTACTGATACCTACTGATGAGGCATAATCGAGCAGCTTAATCATATTACTAGCTGCATCTGCTCTCTCGGAGGCAGTAAAAAAACCTACATGGCAGTATTTCATTGCTCCAAGACAGAATTCCAGCGGTGGATTGTTCGGAATGTCCAGAAGGACAATATCAAACATTTGTTTAAGGATTGCAATCACCCGCTCCAGGTTTTCAAAGTCAAAGTCAAAGTACTCTTCCATCAGATCCTGGGGACTGGGTGAAAGAAGATACAATCGCTCATATTTGGTGGTCTGTATCTCACCACGGAAGTCCACCTTATCACTTTTCAATACCTTTATAAGTCCATTGGACCGCTTATTAGGAGCTACATCAACGAAATGGTAGATATTCGGATAAAACACTTTCAAATCCACTATGCATGTATTTAAGCCCTTTTGTGAAAGAAGGTATCCCAGATTGCTGATAAGCATAGCATTGTCTACGAAATCACAAGCTGATATAAAGCCAATAACACTATAAATGAGCTTACTGTCCTGTAATTCAGCTCCTATCAGATCTTTTGATGATATCTTTTCCAGCACATTGCCTATTGTTTTTTGTTCTTTTCTATCCACGATTCCACCTCATTCTTGAGTGTAGGCAGCTGGTCCAAAACGACCTCACTGTTCGCCCTGCTTAATATAGTAATAAGGAATGCCTTTGCATCCGAACTTTTAAACTTCGCATACTGGTTCATCTGCTCCTTCGAACCTGCAAGCAGCAGTGCCCTGGGTTGAATGTTCCTGAGAAAATCCTCGCTTTTCATAACTTCCTGCTTTTTATCTTCGCTTAGTTTCGTTACTTCCTTGTATATTTCATATATTGAATGACTGTTTGAATTAAGCATGTCCATTACAACAATGCTGTCAAACAATATGTCTGTTCTGATTGCCCTTCCCCTTGTCTGTACAACAGTTGCATTAGGGTTTCCTTCTGCCGGATCGACATACCCTCCTGCATCTATTTCATAGGATACACGTATTCGGACGGTGTCTCCGGGAAGAAGTACATCCCCTCCGCATTCAAGATAATTATACGGTATTGTCAGAACCTCAAGCTCCTTGTCAAGATTATACAGCCATTCATTTTTCAGTGGTTTTTCATCAATTATCTGGTCTTTATAAATTATACTGTTTTTTCTCAAAAAGTATTTGCTCATTTTTCCTGCAACATTCGGAAGATCTTCTGCAAGAACCATATCATCTGTGTGTTCCTTCTTAATAAGCGGATATTTTTCTATATCCTTTTCAGTTATAGGAGCAAATGCCGGAAGTCCGTCTCCCGCCTTAACCCTCAGAACTTCCACGGTATCTCTTGCAGCTTTGTTTGCATTGGTAATAATGATAAAAGACACCACAATTACAACAAGGCTGAATACCAGTGCAAGTATTTTTTTTAGTAAATGCCTGTTTGGCGATACACTCTTTACCGAACTTAAATCCATTTTACTTTATTCCCTCCATTAATCTTAAAAGTACATTACCATATGCTCTTTCGAACTCAACACTTGTATTTACCAAGGGTACATCCATTTCTATCTGTGTGTCAAAATCATTGCTGTATGGAATATGCCCTGCAACTTTCACTTCATACTCAAAAGTTTCGCTAATGCCGGATGAAAGTATTTCAGCTACCTTGTCCGGTACAAATATGTCACCTTGAAACCTTGAGCGGTCATTATATTTGGTAACAATAACCTTTGTTTTTGCATTCATATAGGAAACATTTTCCCTGTCCAAAACCACATCCAGATTTCTCAGGGTACTGAGCACCGAATGCAGATTGTTGGGAACACAAAGCCCGAATACATCAATATGTATCAAAGTTTCTTTAAATGTCTTAAAAAGATCCAAAGGCATATCAAGAATTATCAGGTTGAATTTGTTCCTTAAGACTGAAAGAAGTCCAACAAGCTTACTATTGTTGTAAAATTGCTCAACAAGCTTCCTGTCTGAAAAATCGTACCCCAGTGAAGTCAGCCATAGTTTATCCTTAATATTGAATGCTGTTATCATATAATCCTGAGGTCTTGCCAAAGTTCTGACAAGGGATGCATTCATGTCCTCATCCCTTTTGGTAGCCTCATGAAAGCTGCCGAAATACATATTTGTACTCCTGTAATCAATATCCATATCAATAACAATCGAGCTTAAGCCCCGTTTAGCTGCTTCACAGGCGACATTAACAGCTGTACTGGTAAGTCCGCTGCTCCGGTGACCGGTTACTGCAATAATTCTGCTCAAGCCTCTGCTGATATTTTCAAGATTCCTTGTAAGAGCGTCTGTAGCTTCAATATTCTGGTCATTTTTGGGTTTCGGTCTGAAACGGTCAAGAAATGACTTTTTCCTTTCTTTCTCTTCCGGCTTTTCCTTTATTTCTATACGCTCCTTTGACGGATTCCTGCCGAAAGGCAACTCATCCAAAGCCTGCCTTATGACATAGGCAGGTATTCTAATCATATCGGAGGTTATAAATACAAGATTATTGTGGCTTATTGATAAGTTTGCAAGTTCGGACTCTTTAAGAAAATCCTTTGTTAAAACCAAAACCTTTGAGCCGGATTTATGTGCTTTTGCAATCCACTCGAGCAGCACAGCAAGGTTCTGCCTGTCACTTTCAATCTGTCCGGAAAAAGCTTCATCAGTAATAATAACTGCATCAAAAGAAGAATCGGTACTCTTAAGAAAGTCGTCCAAATCTTTAAGCATCAATTCATTTTTATTAACAATATCAATCTTTTTTGACGTATAATCCACAATTGTACGGTGCATAACACCGCAAACCGACAGAAGTCTCATTTTACCCCCTAATATATTACCAGTTCCCTATCTTTCATAATGTTAGAAACGTATTTCTTCTGTTTGTGCCCTTCATTATAAACAAGTTCTGTAAAAAGACACATTGATTAACAAATTCCATTCATCAAGATTATGTTAATCATATGAAAAATATAGATATGCATAATAATATTATTTTACCAAGTTTCAATAATCCTTACAAGACCCATAAAATAATATGGGTGCATATTTTTCTTCACATTTACTACATGCATCCATTAATCCCACGGCAAATTTATTATTTATAATTGTTTTTGAAAATATATAAAGAAAATACTCTGCGCTGTTAATAGAACAACACAGAAGAATTTGAATCTTCAGAAAACCAACTATTGATATTTGTAATACTTTGAACCTGTACATAGTTTCAAAGAAAATTTTTTTCTACCAAACTTTTACTCGTATCGGAGGGTTTCTACAGGATCCAGTTTTGAAGCTTTATAAGCGGGATAAACGCCAAAAACGACGCCTAGCAGAATTACACCGAGGAGTGAAAAAACTATTATTTGTATCTCATAAATAAACTTGATATTTATAATTTTAGAAGTAATGCTTCCTCCTATAAAACCAAAAAAGATTCCAATAATACCCCCAATCAAAGTAAGTGCCGTTGATTCCACTAAAAACTGGAGAACTATTTCACTGTTATCGGCGCCTACTGCTTTTCTAATTCCAATTTCACGGTATCTTTCAGAAACAGATACAAGTAATATATTTACTATTCCTATACCTCCCACAACAAGAGTGATAACGGCTATAACAAGCAAAATGGATGTTATTGTACCAACAACTTTCAGGTACTGATTCTTTGCTTCCAGGGAATTTGATGCAAAAAAAGCATCTTTTATTTCATGTTTAAACCCAAGAGCCTTAATCGCCCTTTTGCCTATCCTGTTAAGTGTGTCCTGGTTTCCGTCGACACTAAACTGTATAAAGTCTACTTTTCTACTTGAAAAGAAACTCTGTCCACTGGTAATTGGTACAAAAATATCTACAGGAATTTCTACTCCTGAAATTGATTCAACATCCATGCCCTCATTTTTGTATACACCTATAATTAAAAAATCAAGCAAGCTGCCAAAAGAGTTTTTTATAGTTATTTTTTTCCCTAAAACATTAGTTGTGTTATATATTCTTTTAGCTAAAGTATCATTTATTACTACTACATTATTTGAAAATGCCTCATCATTCCGGTTAATAAATCTGCCATTTTGTATTTCCAGGGGATTGAAATTTTTAAATTGCGGCTGCACAGCATAAACATTTGCAGTTCTTTTGTTTTCTCCTAG
>JAAZCB010000440.1 GCA_012513545.1 Clostridiaceae bacterium | reverse complement strand
CTTGAAGCTGAAAAATTTGTGGAGAACCCTTTTGCAGATAAAGTTAATAAAGACAGCTATCAACGTATGTACAGGACAGGGGATCTTGTAAAATGGACGCCTGAAGGTACAATTCAGTTTCTTGACAGAATTGACCACCAGGTGAAAGTCAGAGGTTTCAGGGTGGAACCCGGTGAAGTTGAAAGGGAACTCATGAATTGTGAGGGCGTAAAAGAGGCGGTTGTTATTGCAAAAGAAGATGTTCATGGCAATAAGTACCTGTGTGCATATTTTGTAAGTGAGAAGATTATGATTACATCGGATTTGAGAAGCTTCCTGTTAAAAACTCTGCCGGAATATATGATACCTTCGCACTTTGTACAATTGGAGAAAATGCCTTTGAATTCAAACGGAAAAATCGACAGGAAATCGTTGCCTGAACCTGATGCGAGCAACATTAATACTGGAGTAAATTATGTAGAACCTCAGAATGAAATTGAAGAAGCTTTGCATAAAATATGGAAGGAAGTACTCAACAGGGACAGGATAGGCATTCATGACAATTTCTATGAAATTGGAGGACACTCCATAAGTTTGATCATTATGGCTGCTAAAATAAATGAAGTGTTCTCGGTTAAATTGCCGCTTGCACGGATAGCAACTTTCACAACAATTAAAGAGATTGCTGAGTGCATCAATAATACGGGATGGAATGCGAAGGATTATTCTAGAAGCTCAACAAAGCCTTATATCCTTCTGAATGAAAAGAAAGAGAGAAATCTGTTTGCTTTTCCGCATGACATTGGATACGGGTTTGTTTTCAGTATGCTTGCAAAATGCATCAAAAGCAGATCTTTCTATGCATTTGACTTTATAGAGGATGAAAACAGAATTAGCAGGTATGTTGACAGTATAACAGCCATACAGTCTGAAGGCCCATATGTATTGCTTGGCTATTCCGCCGGAGGAAATCTTGCTTTTGCTGTGGTACAGGAAATGGAAAGGCGAGGATACGAAGTATCAGATCTTATACTTTTTGATTCAGCTAAGCTGGGTTATCTTGAGAAAGCCTTCAGAAATTTCTATAACGAGGGCTTAAAACAATCACAGGAAGAGCTTGTAGGCTATTTTGCCACACAGAATGAACTCAAGGACAATGTAGGTACGCATTTTGTGCAGGAGGATATCTCAGCTACACTCGAGAGTTACTATTCCTACCTTGGTAAAATAAACAACAAAGGAAGCATAAATGCAAATATCCACCTCGTACTCTCAGAAGAGGAAAGAAATGAATCAAATAAAAAGTTATTTGAACATTGGATAAAATCAACAACAAAGGTCTTTGCAAAGTATCAGGGATTTGGTGAGCATGCTCAGATGATTCAGAACGAATATAGTGATAAGAATGCTCAGATAGTTGAAGAAATTTTGAAGAAAAGTTTATAAAACATACAAAATAAACAAAGAAAGGTAAATGAAGAATATAATTGAAAGTGTTCTTTGGAAATGATAATATTAATAAAATACAGGCAATTTAAGGGAATGTTCTTTATCGACATATAGAAGAATAGTATTTTTAAGGTGGTAATTATATGGAAAAGACAGGATTTTTGTTTTCAGGTCAGGGCTCGCAGTTTGTGGGAATGTCCAAAGATCTTTATGAAAACTTTGATATTGCAAGAAAAACGTTTGATGAGGCAAAGGATGTATTGGGATTTGACCTTGGAAAACTATGTTTTGAAGGTCAGCCTTATGAGTTGAATAAAACCGTCAATGCCCAGACAGCATTACTTGCTTCAAGTGTAGCGACCTTCAGGGTATTTATGCAGGAGGTAGGCATTATACCTCAGTTTTGCGCAGGACACAGTCTTGGGGAGTACTCGGCACTTACCTGCAGCGGTGCGCTGACTTTTGAGGATGCATTGAAGCTCGTAAGGTTCAGGGGAGAAATTTCTCAGAGGGCAGCTGATTCTGGAATAGGAGTGATGTCTGTTGTTAATGGTTTACCAGCAGAGGTTGTTGAAGAGGAATGCAGTAAAATGCGCAGGGACTCTCAACATGTATGGGTGTCCTGCCTGAACTCACCTGTGCAAACGTCTGTCTCAGGCCATGAGAAGGCTGTTTTGAAGCTTGAAGACAGGCTGGCTGAGCTTGGAGGACAGACAAAGTCACTATTTGCAAGAGCACCTTTTCACAGCCCATTGATGGAGGAAACTGCCAAAGAGCTAAGAACAAAATTAGATAAATGTGAATTTTTAAACATGCGTTATCCTGTTATTTCAAATGTAACGGCAAGACCTTATATGGGCAAAATTTCGGGTTTGCTTGTAAAGCAGATGACTCATCCTGTAAGGTGGAGTGAAACAATAAGGTATCTTGAGAGTAAAGGTATTACATCGGTAATCGAGGTAGGTCCAAAAAATGTATTGTGCAACCTGACAAAACACAATACATCATTAATTCAGGCCTATTGTTTTGGTCAGGAAGAAGACAGGAGGCGAATAAAAGACAAGTTTGGCATAACAGTATATAAAAGCTGCAAGCCTGATGTGGTATCAATGTGTATTAAGGCTGCAGTATCAACACAAAACCATAACAG
>JAAZCB010000439.1 GCA_012513545.1 Clostridiaceae bacterium | reverse complement strand
CCTACAGAACAATTACTATTTATATATTAATTGGAGTTACTCCGTTTCTATTTTCTGTAAATGCATCAATAGTTATTGATAGGAATATATACGATTTGTATTTTAATATATTTTCGAACTATTCTGTAACATTTATACTTATTCCGTTATTTGTATTATTGCTTGAAGGTAATGCACATTTTTTTGATGATATAAAGGTAATAACAAGGTTTGAGAATAAATTGGATTGGTGGAACAAGAGGTTAAGTATTTCAGCAGTTGAGTGCCTGTGTTTTACTGTTTTTACAAATATGATTATATACATTTACATATGCATAAACAATAAATTCGAAGATATAAATTATGAATTTGTACTTTTTACGTTTAAAAATTCATTAATTCACTTTTTAGGCTATTTGGTCCTATTTACATGCTTTATTTCTATAGCTTGCATGTTTGAAAAGATTTATATAGGAATAATGGTAGTTTTATTTGTTTTTTTTATAGACTTTATTCTTTTTGCCAGTAGGTATACGTTCAATATTATTCTTGATAAGATGTACATATATGGCAATTACATTAGTGACATGGATTTGAATCTCTATATTGCTCGTTCATCTTGCTACTTATGTGCAATGTTTTTAGTTTTAAACCTTTTGGGTTATAAAATTTTTAAAGGTAAGGATTTGATTAGAGGAGTAAAATAAAATGAGAAGCTATATTTTTAAAATATGTGTAGGTGCTACAATTTCTATTTTTATAGCACTGTATGCAATAAATCTCTTAAGACTTGAAAATATTATATCACTTGAGAGTTTGTATATAATCGGTTACGGAGGACTTTTTACTTATGATTTCGATAGCAACATTGTTAGTTTTGCAAGAGTTCTGGTTCCTCAGTTTATAATTATTTATTTACTTGCAGATTTTATGTATAATGATTTTAAAATATGTTCTGTATATGTATTTACCAGAGCAAACAAAAGAAAATATTGGTTTTTGAAGAAATTCCTATCGTTGCTGTTTATTACATCTCTATATTATATGGCTCACTTTGTGATTTTATTGGTAATGGGGTTTTTGAATGGCTTTCGGGTTGAAAGATTTGATGTTTTTATTATGGTTGTGGTTAGTAGTTTTGTGTTACATACACTAGTAGGTTTTTTGCTTGTATGTTCTGTAAATTTACTAGCGTTAAAGTTTGGAATTAATTTTGGATATTTGTGTGTGCTAATTTTTAATACAGTTTTTACAATGATACCTTCGGTAACATACGGCTTATTTGATAATGTTATAATCAAAATTCTTCCCTCTTCTAATGGTATGCTTTTAGGACATAGTAATGATTTTGTGAAAGATTTTTCTGAGAGATTTGGGTTTGATACAATCGAAGGATTCAGTATAATTTTTTCTATGACTTATTTTATTGTATTGATTTTAATAATTTTTTACATAGGAGCGAGATGGATAGAAACTTTAGATATTATTAATGACAATAAGGAGGCATAAACAATTGAATGGGGTTAAAATAATTGGATTAAATAAGGAAATAAAGAAAAATAAGGTACTAACAGATATCAATCTCGAAATGACTAAAGGTAAAATATACGGTTTTTATGGAAGAAATGGTTCTGGAAAAACTATGCTGTTTAGAGCTGTTAGTGGATTGATTAAGCCTACATCTGGAGAAATATATATTTTCGGTAAAAAAATTGGAAGAGATGTTTCTTTTCCCGAAAGTCTTGGATTAGTTATTGAAACTGTAGGATTTTGGTCTCAATACACTGGATTTCAAAACTTGAAATTCTTAGCGTCTATTAAAAATGTCATTTCAGATAACGAGATAAAAAATGCTATAAAGAGAGTGGGGTTAGATCCAGGGGAAAAGAAGACATATAAAAAATACTCATTGGGATTGAAGCAGCGTTTAGGAATAGCTCAGGCAATAATGGAAAAGCCGGAACTTATTATTTTGGATGAGCCAACAAATGCCCTTGATAGTGAGGGTATTGATCTTGTGAGGAATATACTTTGGGAAGAGAAAAACAGGGGAGCTATTATAATGATTGCAAGCCATAATAAAGAGGATATACAATTGCTCTCTGATGAAAAATATATGATGGACAATGGGAGACTTTATTCTGTATTGGAGGAGAGTACTAAATGATACGAAAGTTTATAGTAGTATGGATACTTATGATTGGAATATGTATTAGTGCAGGTATAGCTACCAGAATTTCTTATAAAGATTACTCGGTATTGAAAAAAGATAAAATAGATTTATTTGCTGTTGGAAGCGGAGAGGTTATTTCAGAAGATATGAAAGATATTGAAATTTCAGATGTCGAAGATGAATCGAAGATTGTAGTACGGGCAAAGTATACAGGAGAGAGATCGTATTTATATATGGCTGTTCTTTCAAAGGTAGAAATAATTAAAGTTTACAAGGGAAAAGAAAGTATGGGTATTAATGAAAGGTATATCTATGTTTATGAACCTTCCTTTTTTAATTTTGAAAAGGAGTACTATATGACAGTTGGAGGATGTACATTAATGAGGGAAAAAGAAGAATATGTCTTGTTTTTAAAAAACAAAAGTTTCCCTGAAGTGTATCAGTTGAGTGAAGAAGAAAAGAAAGAATATGTTTTGACTACAAATAATTCGTTAAGTAAGTATTTAATTTCGGATAGTTATCAAAATGAAACAGTTTTAGATAATCTTAAATATGGTGAAATAAAAAAATATGAAGTTGCGGTTCAAAAAAAAGAAGAACTGGAATTATATAATGCTTATAAATCGGATGTTTTAAAAAAGTATGTGAATGTTACATATTAATACTAAAGTGACCGTTGCTCGCAACCAAATATAAAAACCAAAATACTTCAGTGAATATTCTGTGTGTTGATATAAAGTCAAAAGAGGTTCGGAGCGGATCCTTTTGTCGAAGCAGCAAGACTTTCACTTCAGGAAAAAGTGCCTTGAATGTAGTTTTTGCAAAGGATAATCCAAGTTAATTCCTTTTCATTTGTTATATTTATGATTTTAGTAAAATTTAAAGAAAATCGGCACCTGTATCAGTGCCGAAGCCGTCTGTAACAATAATTCTACATTGCATTGTGGAATGTTCTGGATATGACTTCCAACTGCTGCTGCTTTGTCAGTCTTATAAAGTTAACCGCATAACCTGATACTCTGATGGTAAGCTGAGGATAATTGTAAGGGTCCTCCATAGCCTTTTCCAGTACCACCCTTTCCAGAACATTTATATTTATGTGATGGCCTCCGAGTGAGAAGTAGCCATCCAGTAAAGCAACCAGATTATTAAGCCTTGAGTCCATGTCTCTTCCTAGTGAACGCGGAACAAGTGTCAGAGTGAGAGATACCCCGTCTTTGCAGTACTCATAGGGAATTTTTGCAACTGAATTCAGAGCGGCCAGAGCACCCATTT
>JAAZCB010000438.1 GCA_012513545.1 Clostridiaceae bacterium | reverse complement strand
TTAACAACTGTGGCATTTTAGTATGATGGCGACCTCTTTTATTCTAATCAAATCCTTTCCATCAACTATAAGGGATCATCCCATGGGACTTCCTTTAAACATTTCCTTTTTTGCCTCTACCTTGTCTCCTTGATTTACCATTCCACCGGATTGATTACCTGAAATGGCATCCTTTGCCTTAATCTTATCCCCGGGTTTCAACGTTCTACCTGATCCGGATCCGCCCGATCCTCCGGATCCTGATCCGCCGGAACCGCTGTATCCCGAACCGCCGGAACCGCTACTCCCTGATCCGCCTGTGCTTCCCGACATAGCCTTATTGATTTCATTTTGAGCTTTTGCAACTTCATCAGGATTCAATATCCCACCTTGCGTAAAATTCTGAGTCATAATTTTCTCTCCTTTGCCTTTCTTTCATTGGTTTTTATTTAGTATCTGCTTTGGAAAGATATTTATTCACAAAATAATTACCGGGTTATATTTTTTTACACTGTTACTATTTCTCAATTATTATGACTGCTACTTGCCCTGACTCATATGCTAATAACCTCTTTTAAATTCAAATAAGAGACACTGATCATTAAAAATTAAATTATATTAAGGTTTAGATGATCGGAAATTGTGCTGGCTGAGAATATGGATTTTGCGATTATTTAATGCGATTATTGCTATCTGAATCCCTCATGCAGATTGCACGCTAAATAAAACATTAGAATTGAGCATTTTATTGAAAAATAATGACAATATGCACATTTTAAAAACTAATGGATCACGATATAATCATATCAGGACAAGTAGTAGTATTAACAACTCAAAAGCAGAAAGGTTTGGTTGATAATAATGGCTTTGAAAAAGATATTGGTCTTGGGCGTTGGGGCTCAGGGTTCTGCAGCGGCACAAAGGTTGGATGAGGATCCCGGAGTTGCCAAAATCATCTGCGCCGACTATGACATAAAAGCTGTAGAAAGCCTGGTAAAGAATCTAAAAAAGGCAAGAGGCGTCAGAGTCGACGCCACCGACAAGGGCAGCATTGTTAAAGCGGCAGAGGGTGTGGATCTGATCTTGAATGCACTTCCTCTTGAGTGGACAAAGAATGTTTTGGATGCGGCACTGGAAGTTAAAGCAAATTATCAGGATTATGCTGCAACAACCGCTTTGCATGAAGACTGGGTTGAAAGCATCAGAATTCAATATGATGTCTACGGTCCAAAATTTAAAGCTATCGGGAAAACAGCTCTTATTGGTACAGGTTCTGCTCCAGGCCTCATTTGCGCGGCAAAAAGAGATGCCATGCGTTATCTGGATACCTGCGACACCATTTACAATATTGTGTGGGAAGGCGTTGAAACAAAGCGTTTCCAGCCTTTCTGGTGGTCTCCTGTAACTGCACTCCATGACATGAGCGAAGAGGCATATGCAGTTATAGATGGCAAATTAGTGCGCACACCGGCTTTTGGACTCCCTATAAAAAGAAGATATGACTATATGGATAGAGAGGTAACATTGGTAGAGCATTGTCACGATGAACCCATCCACTATTTCTTTAATAGAGATAAGTTCTTTAAAGGTGTTAAAAATGTTTACTTTAAATATGCAGGACCGGGAATAGATTTTGCGAAGCCTCTTTATAGAGCCGGCCTCCTCTCTCATAAGAAGGAAGTCATCAAGGGTGTAGAAATTGCACCGTTTGACCTGGTATATGCCCACGTTCCCCCCGCCCCGAAGTATAAGGATGAAATCAAAGAAATTATAGATGAAGGTCTGCTGTCTGACTCCGGCTGTATGGTAATTGAAGC
>JAAZCB010000437.1 GCA_012513545.1 Clostridiaceae bacterium | reverse complement strand
TTGTCTCCCGTCAACGTTCCCGTCAACGTACCCGCTAAAAAATCCTCTTTCAAAAGAATACTTTATCGACATAATATGATCGTCAGCATGGTGTTATTAATTATCTATATTCTTGAGGTAAAGAATATAGATGCGGCTAGAGTACTTCTGCTTTGAGTCAGATACTAACTTCAAGTTCAAAAACAAACCTTGGGATAATTTCAGTATTTCCTTATTTAATGAACAAACTAACGGGATATGTATATAAAGGAGGATTATTGAAAAGATTGCAGAATCATATCATAAATAATGATTATGAAGAGAAGGGAGGGAGGATATTGTACTGTAGCCATTGCGGCAAGCAGATTTCTGATGAAAGTAAATTTTGCAGTTATTGTGGTAGAAACATACGTGAAGATGAAGTCAATGAAATTATGAATACTTTTGAAATAGAAACACCTAATAATGAAAATGTGTCAGCATCAGAAGACAGAAGTTTAAAGAAGCGAAGATCTTGGATCTGGATCGGGATTGTGGCGGTACTGATTGCTGGCATTATAACCACTATAAAACTTAGTGATTATCTCACTTCGCAAAATCTAGAAGAAGTAATAATCGGTGAATGGGTGTTTCAAGAGGATGATTTTAGTTTTTATTTCCAATTTAATGTAGATGGGACATATACCAATTCAATTATGGTATCTAACTCACTCCCACAAGTCCAGGTGGGAAACTACTACATAAATGCCAATTTATTAAACTTTGACGGTAATGAGTTCACGGTTAAATTGAAAGGGAAAAATACCATGGTATGGGATTCAGAGATATTAACGACAAAGAAGCTACATAGAATAGCCACGGAGGAGTTTATTAAATCGGTACAAAATCCTGGAATGGTTTCGCATAATCCAAGCTACAGCAGTGGAGCAGATATCGTCGCCACACAAAATAATAACAAAGAGTTATTCCCTATAGAACTAAACGATAAATGGGGATATATAGATGAAACAGGGAAGGTAGTAATCTCTCCAAAATACGATACTTATCATTCTTATGATTTATCAGTCGATGGGACCAATCCTTTCTATGATGGTCTGGCTAGGGTGGTGGTTAATGGAAAGTTTGGATTTATTAACAAATCAGGTCAATATGTAATACAGCCAAAATATGAATTTGCAAAAGATTTTTCGGAAAACTTGGCAGCAGTAAAGGTTACTGGTGAAGGATGGAAATATATAAATAGATCTGGGGAATACGCTTTTGAGCCGAATTTCAGAATGGGAGGAGCACAAAGTTTTTTTGATGGAATGGCTGCAGTGAACGCAGGTGGAAAATGGGGTTACATTAATAAAGAGGGCAATTTTGTAATCAAACCTCAGTATGTAGACCTGAGAGAAGAAGATTTGTCTTTGGTTGGAGACTTTTCAGAGGGATTAGCAGCTGTCAAGCTTGAAAAAGTAGGTTATATCGATACAAAAGGTAGTTGTGTTATTGAACCACAATTTGATGAGACAAGGGATTTTTCCGACGGATTTGCTGCTGTATGCATTGGTGATAAATGGGGATTTATTGATAAACATGGGAATTACTTAACAGAACTCAAATTCGATTGGGCATTAAGCTTTTCCGAAGGACTAGCAGCAGTAACAATAGGCGATAAAAGGGGGTTCATTAATAAGGAAGGTAACCTTGTAATCGAACTCCAGTTTGATGGTGGTAGATCGTGGGAGAAAGGCTTTTCTGAAGGACTGGCGGTTGTTGAGCTTGGTGATAAATACGGATATATAGATAAGAACGGAAATTTAGTAATACCAGCAATATATGATTCGTGCGGTGATTTTAAGAATGGATTGGCAATGGTTCGTTGTTGGATGGACGAAAGCTACTTTGGGTATATAGATCAAACGGGTAATTTTATTTATAGGTCAGATGGCTGAGGCAGTTTGGATTTAAAGGCGGCGAACGGCATTTATAATATTTAATGGGGAGATAGGCGTGATTTTATGAATGTTGCTTCAACAGTATTGGCAGATTACTATGGTATACTTGGTGTTTCTCAAAAAGCTACTTTTGAAGAAATCAAATCAGCATATCGAAAACTTGCGAAAATATGGCATCCAGATGTGTGTAAACGAAGTGATGCTCATAAAAGGTTTATAGAGATTTCTGAAGCATATGAGATTTTAAGTAATACTGATGCACGTCGCGAGTATGATCTAATAAGAAATCGTACCAGTTCAAGTAATCAGTATTCAACTGCAGCGTCAACCAATTTCAATTCGTATCAGAAAAAGGCCCAAGAAAAAGCTGAAACCTATTCTACAATGACATTGGAGGACGTTTTAATCAATATAATTGGATCAGTAATAATAGCTGGAGTTACTTTTATTGCAGGAGAAAGGCCACAGGAGAAAGTCCCAATAGAGTACTATCTATCTTCTGGTATAAAACTGCTCGGGGCTATAATTATGGTGTTGATAACGATGAGTGGTATCGGAGCAGCGCTTGGGATTCCTGCTTTTATAATAATTGGTCGTAGCCTTTATAACGACGATCGTTTCATGGGTATCGGGAATTTATTAAAGGCATTCATTTTTGTCACTGTTCCAATAATCATAATAATAATAGTTTTGCTATTAAAATTGACAATGTAACTATTATTAAACAAATCTTTTTGTAACCAAGACGATACTAACTGCACTCATTCACTTCTATTGAATACAATAAAAATCACTTTGTTTTTAAAACTCCTATTTATAAATTAAATCAGCAAGATGTTGGTTGTATGTCGTTACTAACTAACAGGTTAATGTATCTATATAACTAGCCAATTAAATGATGATCAAGCAAATTATATTAACGTCTGGATTTATTTTATGAATTATAACGACAACCATAGAGAATATAAAATGCGCACGAGCGGTAGCGATCTGCAGATTGTTTATTAATGCCTAAAGGAAACTGAGTCACAAATGAGAAGGGGAGGGAATAAGATTGTATTGCAGTCAATGCGGCAAGAAGATTTCTGATGAAAGTAAATTTTGCAGTTACTGTGGCAATAAATTATATCAAGAAAAAGCCGAGATAATTAATGATACTGAGGAAGAAACGACTAAAAATAATATTGAAGAACAAGCAGTTATCAAGAAATCATCTAATTCTGAGAAACTAGTTGATTCGCAAGAAGGCGAACCTGAAAAAGAATTAGCGGTAAAAGAAAACACTACGAAGAGAACCTCTTGGATTTGGACGGGAATAGTAGTATTGGTGACAGCAATATTAGCCTTTATTCTCTATTTTACTATTATTAATAATGACATTAACAATGATGAAATGATAGCACAGCAGGGAGAATGGATTTATTATAATGATCCAAATGCAAACGGAGGACTATTTAAAATACGTATCGATGGCAGTGAGCGTATAAGATTAAATAACGACGATTCATGCAATCTTCAAATTGTCGGCGATTGGATTTATTATAACAATAAAAATTATGATAATGTGCTATATAAAGTACGTACTGATGGCAGTGAACGAATTAGAATGAACAATGAAGAATCTATTGATGTAAATATCGTTGGAGACTGGATTTATTATATTAATGGTAGAGACGGCAACAAAATTTATAAAATGGATAAAGACGGAAACAACAAAAAAAAGTTAAACGATGATAATGCTTTTAATTTATTAATAGTTGATGAATGGATTTATTATAACCATTATGATAGCGACGGCATTGAAAGTAGCATATATAAAATGTATACAGATGGGAGCAAACATACACAGCTAAATGCTAATAGTTCTATGATTGAAATAGTTGATGATTGGATTTATTACGAAAATCAAAAAGATGAAGGTAATATTTATAGAATGCAAAATGATGGGAGAAATCGTACTAAAATAGGAGGAATCTATAATGCTATTAATATTGAAGATCCTTGGATTTACTTTTCTGATCGCGAAAATGGTCAGACATCTAAAATACATACCTCTGGCAAACAATTGACCAAACTGACTGATGATGAATCAATTAATTTCAGGGCTTCAGGGGACTGGCTTTATTATATTAACCAAAGCGACGATTATAAGTTATATAAAATCCGCAAGGACGGTAGTTCTCGAACCAAGTTAAATAATTTTCGTTGTCATTCCATAAATTTATTGCAAGATTGGTTATACTGCTCCACTGATGAAGCCCCTGGATTTGTTATTTATAAAATTAATAAGGATATGAGTCTCAATGAAATACAAATAACTGAAAACCAAGATGGTATACAGTCTGAGGAAGAAATACTGCTAAATAAAGTAATAAATGCGGCTTATAAAGTAGAGTCGCAAGAGATAAAACTTGAAAATGGTGAATATTGGGGAGAAAATCAGTTATCCACTTCTGCTTCGCCAAACTTTGAATCTTTGAGAATTAAGAATCCTATTATAATTGGCGACTTGAATAATGATGGCTTAAATGATGCTGTTGTTAGCCTTTTATATCTAGGAGGAGGAAGCGGCGCTTTTGACAATATTGCATTGTATATTAATAGTGGAGATGGCAGTGGATTTACTACTAATTCAATTACTTTAGGTGATCGCATAGTTATATCGGACATTTCTATAAAAGAAGGTAAGGTTATTGTTGCTTATTATGAACATGCTCAAGATCAAGCTTTCGCAGATAATCCAAGGAACTTGGTTACTAAGACTCTGGTTCTAAATAATAACATGCTTGAAGATGTGAATAGTAAACCTAAACCCACTGAACCTGAAGTCTCAAAACGACCATTTACAAAAGCAGATTGCAATGTATTGGGTGTCAAGCTTGATATGCCAGAAGCTGAAATAATAAAAATATTAGGCACACCCAATAATAGAACTGTCCGTGAGATGGATCAAGAGTTTTTTCCAGGGCTTTCACTAGTAGAATTGGAATATTCGTTTGGAATACTTTATTTAATGGGAGAACCAGGATCTGGATATTTATTTAAGATTACAATTACTTCTGATAATGTTGAAGGCCCAAGAGGAATAAGGGTTGGCGATAGGATTGAATCGGCGTTGGATAAATTCCCAATTGAACAAGATCCTGTTAATAATCATGGAGTCCTTTATTCTCGCGATAATAGTACGGGTACCTTCTATAATTCAAACAACGAACAAGATCTTACATACTATGATGGAGCGGGTGGTTACGGAGATTATGGAATAGGATTTAAGGCAGTTAATGGGGTGATAACTGAAATTGGAGTTTCGGTAGGGATAGTGTAAACATATTTTGAAGTAATTAACAAGGAAAATAAGATCAAATATTTGTGTAATAAAAGCTATATAGAACTAAAAAATATAATATTTTTCCAGGCGACATAATGAAGTGGGGTTAGATGGATTTTTTTCGTATTTCACCCACCCCCCCCTAATTTAAAGGCATTGCAGGTCTTCGGGCCTGCTTTTTTTTATGCCCATTTACAGAGAAGACAGGAACTGTGAGAGGCGTTCAAACAGAAAGGAGGTGAAATCATGGTGAAGAATATGATTGATCTATCCAGGCAGTATGCAGATTTGGTTTTCCAGGCTGACAAATTGCAAGCCGATAGTTCATTGAGTCCGTCGACGATGCGGAGGCTGGCAGGCATTTTAGCCAGGATATCTATGCTCGAACTGCAGTTGTATGGCGAAGCGAACATTTACTGCCGCAACAAAAGTAACGAGGACCCAAAAGCTCCATTTTAGAAAGGAGTGTTGCAGATGAATGCAAATGTACTGGTATCTACGAAAGACATGAAATATCAAGAATGGCTTGAGTACCGCAGGAGAGGGATCGGAGGTAGTGATGTGGCTGCAGTATGCGGCCTGAGCAAATGGAAATCCCCTGTGGAAGTATGGCTGGATAAGACAGGGCAGATCGAGCCTGCTCCAGCAGGTGAGGCAGCCTACTGGGGGACCCTCATGGAACCGATCATTCGAAAGGAGTTTGCTGATCGTACAGGATTCAAGATCAGACAGGTCAATGCTATCCTCCAGCATCGCAGATTCCCCTTCATGTTTGCCAATGTCGATGGGATCGTTACTGATCCAAATTTAGGCGAAGGCATCTTTGAAGCCAAAACGGCCAGTGCTTACCGAGCAACTGAATGGGAACAGGGCGTGCCTGATGAGTATGCCCTGCAGGTCCAGCACTATATGGCGGTAACGGGATTACCTTTTGCCTGGATCGCAGTCTTGATCGGGGGCAATCAGTTTGTGTGGAGATTGATTGAAAGAGATGAAGCGGTTATCGACCTTCTTATTCAAATGGAAAGCCGATTCTGGAAACTGGTCGAAACAGGCGTGGCTCCAGAAATAGACGGAACTCACGCATCCACCGAACTACTGAACAGGCTCTATCCGTTCAGTAAATCAAAACAGATTATTGAACTGCCTGGTCATGCTGGTCCGCTGATCGAAGAATATGAACGAGCCCAGGAAGAAGAGAAGGAAGCGATTCAACGCAAAGACCGAGCTGCCAACCTGATCAAGCAATTGTTGGGTGACAGTGAAGTCGGAGCAATAGAGGGGAGAACTGTCAGCTGGAAGACCATAAACGCTGACAGATTGGACAGTAAAACACTGAAAGCAGATCTTCCCGAGCTATACAACCAGTATCTTAAAACCAGTAGTTACAGACGTTTCTCGATTAAATAACAAGGAGGTAGATCATTATGAC
>JAAZCB010000436.1 GCA_012513545.1 Clostridiaceae bacterium | reverse complement strand
TGAGCTATTTTCTTTGCATAGTTGTTGGTAGAATCAACCTTGGGAAGATACCTGATTTCTTTTCCAACAACAGCGGTGTTAAGCAAATGAATTATCTCCCCGATACTTATTATGTCAGGGAGATCTAAGAGTCTATAACCTTTTTTTGTAGAGGATTCTATAATATATCCTTCTTTTTTCAGTTCTTTAACATACTTCCATACAGATGTTCTTGTAACCCCAAGGTCACAACTTAACTGTTCTCCCGAAACATACCCCGGGCTGACCTCTATAAGCCTTTTCAATACTTTAGCCTGCACTTTTTAGTCCTCTCGCCTACCAGGAAATACCCGGTTTTTTTATTGTAAATGCACGTCCTATATTTTTATCGAGGAAAACAACAAACTCCTTATCATCATCCTCTATTCTTGTAAGCTTCCCCAGTTTTTCCAGGTTGCAGTAAAAGTAATACAGCAAAACATCGTTAAAGTCCTCGTAAGTCTCCTTATAATCTTCAATTATATTATTAATATACAGTTCCTCTGATTTATCAAACAGTACCGGCGAGCCAAGTCCCCTGTCGAGTAAGCTCACCTGTTCACCTATAATAGTGCTGGTAACAAGACACTCCGGAAGCCTGTAAAGTCCAAAGGTGTACTGCTCAATCGGCATTACAGAGTCCTTGTACAAATCCATAATCTCAGGGTGCGTAAGCCCCATTTCATAAAGATATCTGTCCGCAACATAGCAATATCTTGGATAAAGCTCCAGCTTAACGCACTGAAGGCTTTCATCCTTGTATTTTTTCATGTCATCCTTGGGGTTTAACAATGCTGACATACACTTCTTATTCTCAAGCCCTATATGTACCTCCTTGTCATACCATTTTGAAAGCTTGAGCCCACACTCTACAGCATTTTCAACCTCCTGAGCAGGTAAATAAAAATACACTTCCACCATAGAGACATCCTCCTTATAATTTACCCATATTACTCTTCAACTCTATTGCAACTTTCAATAAAACCTGTGTTATCCTTGTAAAGCCTTACACCTTCCCTGTCGCTGCAAACACGAATCAGCTCATCAATATCCCTATCACACACCGGTTCACCTTTTAAAACCTCCTTCAAGGGCACCAGCACAAAAGCCCGTTCAAACATTCTCGGATGGGGAATTACAAGCTCAGGCGAATTAATTTCGAGACCACCATATAATAAAATATCAATATCAATGGTCCTAGGGCCCCAGTGAATTTTCCTCTCTCTTTTCAATATGCTCTCAATATGCTGAAGCTCCTTAAGAAATGTTTGAGGACTTAAATCTGTATCCAGTGAAACCGCCATATTAAGGAAATATCCCTGTTCTCTGTATCCCACCGGCTCTGTCTCATATATGCCGGAAACATAGCACAAATAAGTTCTGTCAATCCTGGAAATAAGCTTAACGGCGATCCTCAGATTCTTTTCCCGGTCACCCATGTTTGAACCTAATGACAAATAAACTCTGTTAGCCATTTCCGGACCTCTTTATCTCAACTCCCACCCACTCGAAATCACCATCAATGGGAGCATCCGGTTTTTTAACACGCACGGTTATGTTAATTATTTCTTCAAATGTCGACAGTATTTCCTGGGAAATAACATGTGCAAACCGCTCAATAAGTCGGAATTTGTTGTTTTCATTTATGTTTTTTATGATATTATATACTTTCGAATAATCTATAGATTCTACAAGCTCGTCACTAATTCCTGCATTTTTTAAACTAAAAAAAATTTCAACATCAATTAAAAAATACTGACCCTTTTCTCTTTCCTCAGGAAATACGCCATGATATCCATAAAGCTTTATATTTCTAATTTCTATCTTGTCCATTTCTATCCTCGTTTCATCAACCTAATTTAAACACGTATCATAGCATCAGTCATTCTTGCAACACGTGTCATTTCCTTAACATCATGCACCCTGACAAAATCCGCTCTGTTGGCAATACTAAGCGTCACAGTTGCCGCTGTTCCCTCAATCCTTTCATCAACAGGTAAATCCAATATGTTTCCGATAAGCGACTTTCTGGAGGTTCCAACAAGCATTGGCAGATTCAGTGTATCCAATTCTTTTAGTCTTCTCATAACTTCAAGATTATGCTCAAGTTTTTTCCCGAACCCTACTCCAGGATCAACTATGATGTTTTCCCGTTTAATACCGGCTTTTTCTGCTATCTCAACGCTGTTTCTGAGGAAACCGACGATTTCACCCATTAAGTCACTGTATTCTTTGGTTTCTTTGTTATGCATAATAACAATACCAGCGCCATAGCCTGATACAACCTCAGCCATTAACGGATCCTTTTGAAGTCCCCATATGTCATTAACAATAACAGCACCTGCTGCAAGTGCCTTCTGTGCAACTGCTGCCTTTGAAGTATCTATAGATACCGGAACCTTAATCTCATTTACTAACCTTTCGATTACAGGTACTACCCTGTTAATTTCCTCAAGCTCATCAACAGGCTCATAACCGGGTCTTGTAGACTCTCCCCCAACATCAATTATATCTGCTCCCTGTTCTATCATTTCCAGAGCTCTCTTTAAAGCACTTTCAGTATCAATAAACCTTCCTCCGTCGGAAAAAGAGTCAGGAGTAACATTTAGTATCCCCATTATATACGTTTTTTCACCTATTGGAAGCCTGTGCTTGCCACACTCAAAATATTCAGGTTTTCCTGTCCCTAATCCTTCAAGTATTCTCTGTATTTCATTGGCTATTTCCTTAAGGCTTCCGGATTGCATGCCCAGCTTGTAAATAAGCCGTTCATACTGGTTGTAGGTACCCATTATCAAAACATCGGAGCTTTGCACACTGAAATTGGCAACACCTCTGTTTACAGCCGCATCTCCACCTTTACCGAGCATTTCCTGTTTAATTATGTTGGCGCAAAACGTACTGACATTTTCAAGCTTTACAGCCAGAAACAAAGCTTTCGGCGAAAGCCAGGCTATTGATGAAGCCTCAACACCAACTTTTCTTATTTCTTCTTTTGCTTCATACATGTTATCAATATACAAAAGCCGAGCATTAACCATATATAAAACCCCTTTCATAAGAAGCTCACAAAGTTTTTGTGTTAAACAGTATTAGAAAAACTTTAAATCTCCCGATATCCTGTTTTCACCTACTTTAAGTATTCCATATGAGAAATGCTGCTGCCTTCTCTTATCTGTAGGAGACCCCGGGTTAAAATACAATATGTTGCCTATTGTCTCATTAAAGGGCATGTGGCTGTGCCCGAAAATAACACAATCCACAACATCCTTTTCAAACACCTTGATAGCTCTGTTTAGGGTAGTGCTATAAGACCCGTCACCATGAGTAACACCTATTCTAAAACCCATTACTTCAATTATTTTCTTGAATCCAAACATACTGCGAATATACTCATCATCATTGTTTCCGTAAACTCCTGTTACGGGTGCTATCTCTTCAAGCTCATACACGACATGATCCTTAACGAAATCACCGGCATGAATGATCAGTTTGACACCCTTTAAGCCTTCCAATAGCTGTATTGGAAGTGCCTCTGCTTTATTTGGCATATGAGTATCCGATACCACTCCTATTGTAAACTCTTCCAAGCTATATCTCCTTACAGTTAATTAATATCATATCAGCCCTGTGAAAAACATGTCCTGCATTATCATTTATTACCAAACGTCTTATCAAGAATACCTGTTAAATCCTCCAAAGTAACTGTTCTTGCATTGTATGATGTACTTCTCTGCTTCATGGCAAGAGAAGCGTACTGATTCATCTCTTCTATTGTTAATTTTACCCTGTCAGGCAAGAGTTTATCGATTATTTCCCCAAACTCTTCAATGGATTGAGTATTTAAGAGTCTTAAAACATTGTCTGTCTTATCACGGACAGTTTCGTAATTATACTTAATGTACTCCCTCATTAAATACCCGTTAGCCTTGCCATGGGGAATATCCTTAAAATATGTAAGCGAATACCCCAATCCGTGAATTATAGTTGTTCCTGTATGTGATATAACCATGCCCCCAAGCATGGACATGTATATGAGCTTATCTCGTGTTTCATTATCTATTGTATTATTAAGAAGCTTCCCGATACATTCCCCAAAAATCCTGATTGCCTCAACTGCAAGTATATCACTCACAGGCATACTTCTTTTACTCAGGTACCCCTCCATGGCGTGTGATAATGCGTCTATCGCAGTACTAACAGTAGTTTCATAAGACATGCTTTCTGTGTAGGCCGCATCAATAAATGCAGCTTTAGGAAAAGTGTCGGGATTTCCAAAGCTCATTTTTGTTTGCATATCCCTTCTTGTAAGTATCGAGTAAGGAGTAACCTCACTTCCGGTACCCGCCGTAGTGGGCACAGCAATCACAGGAAGAGGTTTATTCCGGAATTCATTCCTAAACAACTCAACAGGTTCAATATCATTTACAGCAAGAACAGCAACTGCTTTTGAGGCGTCAAGAGGTGAACCGCCCCCAATTCCTATTACAAAATCCGCATTGAATCTTTTAGCAGCCTCTCCGGCTTCTTTAACGTTTTCAAGAGAAGGATTATTGCTGATGCTGTCAAAAACCGTATAGTTTATTTCTTCTTTTTTTAATACTTCAATAACATCCTCCAGAGCCCCGCTTTTTTCCCCGGAGCTTTTTCCGGTCACAATAAAGGCATTTCTTCCAAAATTGCCAAATACAGAGCCGTTATCTTTAATACAATTTCTGCCAAACAAAATATTGGTTCCTATATTAAACTTGAACTGCATCTTTACCCACATACTCCTTCCGCATTTATTGCAAACTTTCTGACAATATTATAATATATAGGCAGCAAACATTAAAGCTAAAGTTAAGGTGGGTGTACATTTTAATCGTGCACCAGATTATTCCAAGAACTAAAGCTCCAAGGCTAAGAGAATGTAAACTCGCTACGGGTCGAATCAAACTCGCTTCGCTCAAACAGTGATTCGACTTATCCTT
>JAAZCB010000435.1 GCA_012513545.1 Clostridiaceae bacterium | reverse complement strand
TGCCGAGAGCATAATCAGGAGCATTGAGCTTAGAATGGCAATTTTTTTCATAGGCAGTCAAGTTTAGATTAATCCCCGGTTATGTCAGATAAATTTACGCTATTTGGCCAATCAAGTCAAGTTTATTAACTTATGCGAAAGAATTTGTATAGAATAACCTTGACAAATTTTTGAACTTAAGATGGGCTTTTGATTCCTGTATTTATTCACTGTTGAAAGCTCCCCCAAAAACAGACTTGAACTATTAGTCCATGTGGTTACTCGACTAAAACTCAAAAAATCAATTCATTACCGCAATGTTGTGTTTTTATCTGTTTGTGAAATTGTAAACGGTTTATTATCTTTCATGCAATGAATTACTAAAGGGATTAGCAGAGTTGCGGTTAAGCCTATCTGTTTAAATATAACCATTTGAATTCTCTTCACTTGGATGGAGGTTAGTAACATTTACGAATTAGTTAACAGACTTAAGCACGGTGATCATATTGCTTTTGAAATAATCTATAGATTATATTACAAAAGACTGCTATTTTTTGCGAGGTCATATGTTTTAGATCAAGATGATACTAACGACTTATTACAGAATGTATTCACCAAACTATGGGTAAATCGCAGCAGTTTAAAGGATACAACTAACTTACAAGCTTGGCTTTTCACAGTCACAAAGAATGAAACCCTTGCATTATTAAAAAAAATCAAAGTAAGGAATGAGTATAAGCTTAGTCATTCTAATAAGCTCCTCGATTTAAACTACACTGCTTTGCAGCACATAGATTACTCTGGGATTGAAATAACCGAGATGATTGATATCATACATGAAGCTTTATTAACATTAACCCCTAATTGTAAAAGAGCTTTTGAGTGCAGTAGATTCCAAAGGATGCATAATCATGAAATTGCGAAAGAGATGGGTTTATCTGTTAAGACAGTAGAAGCATACATTACCAAAGCGCTTAAAGTAATTCGGTTATCACTTTCTGACTATTTACATATCATAATACTACTAAGTATTATTTTTTAACGAAGAGTTAGGGTTTTCCATGCTTTAGCGATTATAATAACAAATGATTCATGAATAATTATGGATGAAAAGAGGCTGTTGCTTTTTATGCAAGATAGATTATCAGAGCAAGATAGAAATGAAGTTCTTGATTGGGTTGAAACCTCTGATGAGAATAGGAATAGGTATGTTATTCTAAAAAATATTTGGATGTTATCTGGAATCTTGGCAGAAGATCAATTTGAAACATCAGAATTAATAAGAAACAAGGTTAATGAAATAACTCAAAGGGCACACAGATACAGGCATTTAGATATTTTAAGATTTGCTGCTGCTATCATCGCGATAGTGACTATCACTGGATTAGCGAGTTACTTCCTTTTAGAACTTAGATATAAAACTGCATATAATACAACTCAAAAAATAGTCACACCACCAGGACAAAGAACAGAAATTGAAATGTCTGATGGGACAAAGATATCTCTCAATTCTGGAACAACTTTAGAATTTCCAATGGACTGGTCTTCGAAAAGGAGAAATTTAAGATTATCTGGAGAAGCTTTATTTCAAGTCACTTCTGATATAAATAGACCCTTCATCGTAACAATAAATGACATCAATGTGGTTGCAACAGGCACATGTTTTAATATAAACCATAAACCAAAATTAAACACCGTGGATATCACACTCATTGACGGTACTCTTGGTATAATCGCCAAAGATGGAAGCCAACTTGCAAGTCTTAGTCCAAATCAAAATGCACACATAAGTTTAACTAATGATAGTTTGTTGCTAACCAGTGTGGATCCAGGTTTTTATACATCATGGAAAGATGGACAAATTGCATTTACAAATAGGAGGTTAGAAGACATCGCAATAGACTTAGAACGGTGGTTTAATGTCGAGATACAATTTGCCAACCCTAACAGTAAGGATATTCATTATTCTGGAACACTCTTAAAGAATAAACCAATAGATCAAGTACTAGAAATCCTTAGACTAACCTCAAATTTCACATATGACATTCAAATAAAAAGCGATAAATCAAGTGTAATAACAATTAAATGAAGTGCCTATGACATAAAAAAGAAAGAGGTCAAAGGATTATGCGACAATCATTTGACCTCAAAAAAAATGTGACGGCTACTGATTGTAGCCAACGAACTCCGTTTTGTAAAAAAGGAATTGTTAAATCACAAAAACAAAATTATGAAGAATCCGCTTAAACTACTCCAATGCAGAGCGATTAAAATTGTTTTGACAATGAAAGTGTTCCTACTCATTTGTGTTTTAAATGTTGCTGCTGCTGTGCACAGTATGGCGCAGGTAAACATTACAATTAATCTGGAGGAGGCTAATATTGAATCAGCCTTATCTCAGATTGAGAGAGAAACTAACCTATTCTTCTTTTATAAAAGTGAAGAATTATCACGTTTGGGAAGAATTACTCATAATTTTAAGAATGAACCAATTAGTCAGGTACTAGATAGACTATTGTTGAAATCAGGACTAACCTATAAGATTATTGATGAGTATATCGCAATATTGCCAGAGAATATTGGTAATAAAGATGCACAACAAATAAAAACCATATCTGGTATTGTAAAAGACTCAAGTGGAGAGCCAATGCCCGGTGTATCTGTTGTAATTAAGAGCCGTCCCAATGTTGGGGTATTAACAGATTCTGACGGACGGTTTACCATAAATGCTGAAATAGGTGAAATATTACAATTTTCGTTTATTGGCATGAAGAATATTGAAGTCCTACTGAGAAGCGCAGAAATACTGAACGTAGAGATGGAAGAGGAGATAATAGGGCTCGACGATGTAATTGTAGTAGCATATGGTACTATTAAGCGTGAATCATATACAGGGTCAGCTAGTGTTGTATCGGCCGAAAAGATAAATGAACGACCTTTATCATCATTTTCAGAAGCACTACAATATAATTCTACAGGATTAATTGTGAATACATCAGGAATGCCTGGTGCAATGCCAACAATAAGAGTAAGGGGAGTTGGTTCAATGAACGCATCAAATGATCCTCTTTACGTAATTGATGGCATACCTTCAGACATGTCGGAGATATCACAATTATCAAATATTACTTCAGATCCAATGACCAGTCTGAATCCCAACGATATTGAATCCATTACGGTTTTAAAAGATGCTGCTGCCGCATCTCTGTATGGCTCACGTGCAGCAAATGGAGTTATTATAATAACTACAAAGCAGGGGAAGGAAGGTAAGACAAAATTTGAACTTGATGCCATACACGGTATTTCCGAACTATCATATTTCCCGGATGTATGTAATAAAGATGAGTATGTTAATATCTGGGTCACCTCTGAACTGCATAGTATTATGCGTGCAAAAGCCATATCAGATGGTGTGGATCCATATCAGCATATTCTTGAATCGTATAATGATCCCGTTTTATATGAGACATATTTAGCCACTGCTCGGTCCAGATTTAATAACGCATTTAAGATTGAGGGTAACCAATATGATTTCTGGGGAGACGGATATAATATGTATCCTGACACCGATTGGAGGAACGAAGTCTCAAAAATTGGGAAAACGGATAAAATAAACTTTTCAGCTTCTGGAGGTGACAGAC
>JAAZCB010000434.1 GCA_012513545.1 Clostridiaceae bacterium | reverse complement strand
GAAGTAAACTTCAAAACAGCTCTATCATAAGGGGGGTAGGAAGGGGGAATGTATTGAATTTAATGAAATCAGAAGTTAAATAAGTATTCTTTTTTCATTCTGTCTATTGAATATGCATATGCTGTGCCATACTAACCTGTCCTGGATAAAATTCAGCGAATAATTTTTGGTTTAGCTGATCAGTTGAACAGTTGGAAAGCAGAAAGTTGAAACTGGTAATGGATCAAAAGTGAGGTGTAAGGCGACACCACTCCATGCTTTGTTGGGGGCGACGCCCCTGTCCCCCCGCCTGCTTCAGAAGAGTCGATTTCATCTTACTAAACTGTACAGAATTAAATACACATGTATGATTTGTCAGACATTTTTACAATGTCATTTGCTTCCTCTTCTTATCCTGTTCGAAAGACCCTTAAATATATAAGTATTATTTAAAAACCGGAGGTCTTTTTTCTTTAAAAGCAGTTATGGCTTCCTGCACATTTCCGGTGGAAAAACAGCCAACTTGTGCAAAAGCTTCGAAATTCAATGCAGCATCCAAATCACTCTTTAGTCCCTGATAGATCGCTTTTTTAATCATCAGTACCGGTATAGCTGGACTCTTGGCAATACGACCTGCAAAATCAAGAGCAAAATCCATTAGTTGTTCAGGCTCGACTACGTGATTCACCAAACCGATCTGCAGCGCTTGCTGAGCATCGATATTTTCGCCGAGCATACACATTTCCATGGCTTTTGCAGTCCCAATCAACTGCGGCATTAAGTAAGTCCCGCCCATACCAGGACTTAAGCCAACTTTAATAAATGACATTGATAATTGGGTATCAGTGCTGGCTATCCGCATATCACAAGCCATGGCCAGGCACAAGCCTGCTCCGGAAGCGTGTCCGTGAATTACTGCAATAGTTGGAATATCCAGGCTTCTAACCGAAAGAAAGCGCTGGTAAAACTCTATCGAGTTCCGCTGCGCTTCAGCCGTAGGAGCATCATACATCTTGAAGGCATCTATTATATTGCCCCCCGAACAAAAGGACCGGCCTTCACCCCTGATAATCAGTACTCTGGCCTCCTGATCAGCTTTCAGCCGGCTGATACATTCTGCAAACTCTTCACCCATTTCAGAGGTCATAGCGTTTAAACTTTCGGGTTTGTTCAGGCTTAAAATGGCAATCCCGTTTTGTTTCTCATATGAAATTGTTTTCCACTGCATGTTCTTCGTACTCCTTTCTCAGGACTCATATAATTATATAGCAACTACACGCAGACCAAAAGATAATATCCCTGTCACATCAAAAGCTTAATGCTTATCCTTTAATCATCTTCCATTCCGGAGCAGGCAGTCGCGAATCTCGTTTAAAATATCAGCAAGATGGGCACAGCCTTCCAAACCTCCAACCAAATGGTTGATCCTTTTTCTATCCAGAAGTAAAATATTCTGTCCAAAGAGTTTAGTTATATTCTTCAACCCGGCCTGGCACATATCATCGGGGATGCGGACCGGATCAGCGCTGCAGCGAAAAATAGTATTGCCTCTGTCACATAATAGCTGAACACTTATCTCATGATACGAATCAATAATAGTGGCTGAGATCTGCCGGCCATATTCCTTATTACTTATGTCGACACAGTAACTGCGATTGAATAAATTATATTGACGCGGGGTATCGCCTATATATTCGAACCATCTATTATTAGAGTCTTCGATGTGGGTGAATTTATAGCATCCGTTTTTATATACTTTATCCCAATAATCCAGGTAATCCTGCTTCTGTAAAAAGCCTCGCTCCTGGTAACAGAATGTTTCCGACTGAATAATTCCTTTTATACATTGCGAAAACAAGTCCCAGGCAAAGCTATTATCAGGACCGAGTATACTTTTCCATTTTTCCCCGCAGTTTAAATATGCCTGCAGACCCGATAACTGAGGGAAGCTTTTGTATCCAGCTTTTTCTTTATAAGAACGGTATATTTCCAACCCTGCATTTTTGACCGTGAAATATTTTGTGTCTGTTATGATCCAGGCTAATGCTTCCTGTTTGGTGCTGACATAGGAACACTGAGCAAATAAACTGTCATCATCGAGGCGATTTACAATTATGCTTTTAACCGAGTGTGTATAATCCTTCATATATGCACCCCTT
>JAAZCB010001433.1 GCA_012513545.1 Clostridiaceae bacterium | reverse complement strand
ATGCGTGTAAATCTCTGTTGTTTTTGATGACGCATGTCCGAGCAACTCCTGGATGTAGCGTAAATTTACCCCTTGTTCCAGAAGGTTCGTGGCAAAGGTATGACGAAGGCTATGGATGCCGCCCTGATGATTGATGTCAAGTTTGTGACAGGTGTTGGTATAGACCTTCTCAATCGTTCTTTCCGAAATCGCTTTACCGGGAACATATCCCTCAAAAAGATATCCCGTTCCGCATCCATTTTCAAGCCAGTCAACGACATAGGGCAGCAGATTTTCATCAAGCATCACCATCCTGTCCTTTTTACCCTTACCTTTTCTTACCCAGAGGATCTTACGATCAACGTCGATATCTTCTGGCTTGAGGTTCTGAACTTCACCAAGTCGTAATCCGCAACCGTAGGTTAACATTAGAATCAACCGGTGTTTTGGATTGGAAGGTGTCTTGATCAACAATGAAATATTTTCCGCGGAGTGCACTCTTGGCAGGGTTTTTCCCGTTTTCATCCTGGTACAGAGATCTGTACCGGGTTTCACCTGAAGTACTTCTTCCATAAAAAATTTTATCGATGCAGCATCATGGTTGATACTGCTCGGAGCAAGATGCACCACATCACGCAGCCACACCAGATGTTCTTTGAAAGCACAGGTCCAGTCTTTCGATGATTCCGGTGTGAGACGATCCAGAAATCTGCTTGCTGCATTAATATAGCCTTTATAAGTTTTCCTGCTGTAATTACGGGATTTTATTTCAAGTCGTAGTTTATCCAGTAGCGCCGAGCGTTCATTTTCCGGTATTTGAGGGTTCTTACTCTCTGTGGTAGTGCTCTTATTAGATATAGTAGTACAGTGACTGCTGGTAGTATCCGCTTTTTCAGCATGAGATTCAGATATAATTGCAGGTTTACTACTCAATTCCTTTTTCTTCGAGTTACTTTGCGGGGGATTCTGGGGTAATAATACAGGTACTGCAATTTTCGCATGAGCTGGGACATTACCAGTGATACTTCCCGCATTGGTTAGAGCATCTATATATTCCACATGCTGCAACGATTCCGCTACATACGTGTAGAAAAATCTCAATGTTTCAGCACCAAACTCCCCGAACTCCCTGATAAATTCCTCCATGATCAAACTTTTGATTTTATAGGGCGATCCAGGATTTCTCCATATAAACAGATCAATCAAAGTTCGAAACAGGATTCTTTTTCTGGTTTGTATGTTTTGCTTCTCTGCAATCCCATCAAACTTTTTAAGCCAGATCGCAATCCATTGCTCCTGATCCAGTTTCGTGTCTCGCTTGTTTTGTTTGCTGTTATTTTGATACCACCAGGTATTAGAATCCCCATAATTCCTCATTCTTAATTCTTCATTCCTCATTAATAAAGTCCCCTGAAATATGAGTGATAAGCATTACTATATGTACAAGTTGCACACATGTACATATAAACTACAATAGTTTTTTAAGAAATGCAAGAATTATTTGAGTATAGATAAATACCCCCCCTCCGGACGATCTTACAGGAAAAAAAACGATCTTACAATCATTAATCAATTTTTACAAAGCTCTGAAGTTCTTACAGACTACGCAAAAGTT
>JAAZCB010000433.1 GCA_012513545.1 Clostridiaceae bacterium | reverse complement strand
AGCAGATATGGCATAATGAATACTGATGAAAGTTCGAGGATATTTGAATTTGAGGAAAAGCCCAAGAACCCTAAAAACAACCTGGCATCCATGGGGGTATATATATTTACCTGGAATGCTCTGAAGGAATACCTTATTAGAGATGATCAGAATAATGATTCCGACCACGATTTTGGTAAGAATATAATTCCCATGATGTTAAATGAAGGAAAGAGCATGTGGGCGTATAAGTTTAACGGATACTGGAGGGATGTTGGAACAATCCAGGCGTATTGGGAATCCAATATGGATTTGATCAGCAGGGTGCCTGATTTGAATCTATTTGATCCAGCGTGGAAAATATATACTCCAAACCCTGTTAAACCACCTCATTATATAGGCCCTGAGGGGAGTATAAAGAAGGCTATAGTATCTGAAGGATGTATGATATATGGAAGTGTTAAAAATTCAGTAATTTTTCCCGGAGTCTATATAGGTAAGGGGACTGTTATTGAAGATTCGATTATAATGTCGGATACATCAATTGGAGAGGATTGCTCTATAAACCAGTGCATTATCGGAGAAGGCTCGAGAGTTGGAAATAATGTAAAAATGGGGATTGGTGAGATGGTACCTAATGAAATAAAACCATCCTTGTATAATTCCGGGATAACAGTTGTTGGGGAACTGGCAGTAGTACCTGATGAAAGCGAAATCGGTAAAAATGTTGTAATAGATATCAATACAACCCTCGAGGATTATTGTTCCCTCAAAATCGAATCTGGTAAAAGCATACTAAAAGGTGGTGAATGTGAATGAAAAGTACAATGGGTATCATACTGACCGGAGGAAAAAACAACAGGCTTAAAGAACTGTCTGAATTCCGCTCAAGTACGGCGGTTCCAGTCGGAGGGAAGTATAGGGTTATAGATTTTGTTTTATCAAACATGGTAAACTCGGGAATAACAAATATAGGTGTCCTAACCCAGTACAGCTTCCGTTCGCTTATGGATCACCTTGGCTCGGGGAAGGAATGGGACCTTGATAGAAGAAATGAAGGTCTGTTCATATTTCCTCCTTTTTTATCGGACGAGAACTCGGGATGGTATCAGGGTAGTGCCGATGCCATGTTTCACAATATAACTTTTCTCAAGAGGAGTTTTCAGGAGTATGTTGTGGTCGCACAGGGAAACTGTGTATACAAGATGCTTTTTGATTCGATGCTCGATTATCATATTGAAAAGAATGCGGATATTACAATAGCATACAGGGATATGTCGGATTTTCCTCTTGAAGAATTAACTTACATGGGGGTTATGACTGTTGAGGAGGGCGGCAGGGTAATTGATTTCCAGGAGAAGCATAAAAATCCTAAGTCGACTATTTGCTCGATGGGCATATATATTTTGAAAAGGGAACTGTTAATTTCATTGCTTGAAGAGTGTGCTGCACACGGAAAGTATGACTTTGTAAAGGATGTTTTAATAAATAAACTATCAACGCTGAATATATATGGTTACCGGTTTAATGGATACTGGAGAAATTTCAGCACCATAAACGCCTATTACAGGGTGAATATGGAAATGTTAAGACCTGATGTCAGGCACCAGCTTTTCATGGAGAACGGTAAAGTGTATACCAAAGTAAAGGATGAATCCCCCGCAAAGTATAATCCGGAAGCAGCGGTCAAAAACTCAATAGTTGCCGATGGTTGCATAGTTGAGGGAACGGTCATTAACTCGGTACTGTTCAGAGGGGTTACTATAAAGAGAGACGCAATTGTCAAGAATAGTATAATAATGCAGGGGTCAGTTATTGAAGAAGATGTAGATATTGATAATATAATTATAGATAAAAACGTTGTGCTTTCTAAGGGGATTAACCTTAGAGGAATACCCACCTTTCCGATAATAATTGGAAAGGATGCTAAGATTTAGATACGCATGGTTTGAACAGAAGCCTTTGAAAAAAGGCACTTGAAAGGTAGATATTTATGGACAGGGCGATTATGGCTTACAATCCTTTTTCGGGGGATCAAAGCATAACCCAGAAACTTGATTACATTATTGACAGGTTCCAGAAGAATAATATTTTACTTCAACCCTACAGGCTTCAGTATGATAATTCTGAAGAGTTTGGCAGGCTTCTTAAGGAGAATGCTTTTAGCTGGATTATTTCTTCAGGTGGAGATGGCACACTGAATTATGTGAGTAATGTTATTCTGAAAAACAAAATTGATATTCCCATGGGTATAATACCTGCAGGCACCTGCAACGATTTTGCATCAATATTGAACATTCCGGCCTCGCTTGATGAAAACCTGGATATAATCCTAAATGGTAAAACTGTGCAGGTTGATGTGGGAATTATTAATGAGGAAACATACTTTTTAAGCTCATGTGCCGGAGGGGTATTGGTTGGAGTGTCATTTAATACACATGGTGAGCTTAAAAAGAATTTCGGTCCTTTTGCATATTATTTAAAGGCCTTAAGTGAGGTTGCTAATATCAAGCCTTATAAATTGACTGTACAGACTGAAAAAGAAACAATTAAAGAGGACATCCTTTTATTTATTATATTGAATGGAAAGCAGGCGGGAGGATTTAACAATATAATCAAACAGGCTGATATTTCCGATGGACTTATGGATATTGTCCTTATCAAAAACTGCAACCATATAGATCTGGCAGGTGTTTTTTTCAGTGTACTAAGCAATGAGGGCTTAAACAACAAATATATAGTAACATTACGGGCAGAAACCTGCAAGATAAAAGGTCCGGACGGAGTGGTGCTTAGCATTGACGGGGAAAAGGGGCCGGGGTTGCCTGTTAAGATAAGGTTTATAAAGAAAGCATTAAAGGTTTTTGTAAAGCAGTAAAAAAGCCCGGGGTCATCCCGGGCTTTTACTATATACCCATTATATTAAAACCACTGTCGACATGAAGTATTTCTCCTGTTACTCCGCTTGATAAGTCACTTAAGAAATACAGTGCAGATTTACCGAGGTCTTCCTGGGTTATATTCCTTCTTAATGGTGATTTGGCTTCAACTGTTTCCAATATACTGCCAAAACTCTTTACTCCTTTTCCGGAGAGGGTTTTTATAGGTCCGGCAGATATTGCATTAACTCTTATACCGGCTGGGCCAAGATCAGAGGCAAGATACATTACACTTGTTTCAAGCGCTGCCTTTGCAACCGCCATTACGTTGTAACCGGAAAAAACCTTTTCCGAACCCATATATGTAAGTGTAACAATGCTTCCACCCTCAGTCATTATATCCTTCGCCCTGCGGCTTACTGCAACCAGGGAATATGCACTGATGTCCAGAGCATGAGCAAAACCATCCCTTGAAGTATTAACGAAATCACTCTGAAGGTCTTCAGTTTTGGTATGTGCAATACTGTGAACCACGCCGTGAATAACGCCGTATTTTTCTT
>JAAZCB010000432.1 GCA_012513545.1 Clostridiaceae bacterium | reverse complement strand
TAATTTCTTCTTTACCAGACAACTCTTCCTCAAAAAAATCCTCTGCAGCCTCATATTCATTAATATCCTCTGCAAAAACATAAACCGACTCTTCAAATCCACTGCTTAAAAGACTAAAATAACTTTCATCCCAAAAAAACTGTTCATCTATGTCACTAATGTCATTAATAGGAAAGTCATTGTCTACAATGACACTCTCACTTATAATTGTTTCTATACCCATTTTATCAATAATTTTTTTGCTGTCAACAGATTTTTCTAAGATATTTTTTCCTGATTCCTGTCTTTCAGGCTGTTTAGGTGTTACAGAATCCATTATTACATTTTTTAATGAATATAACCTTTCTTTAACATTCATAAAATTAAGGATCTTTATTGACTTATTCATATTTGAAATATGCGAGACTTTTGTACTTGACTTAACAACGCCATTCAGCCAGTCTTCAGCATAGGTATTTATAAAACCTGTACACAGCATTATAAGCAGAGTATAGCTCAAAATTCCCGTTAAAAATATATAGACAGTGCCCAAATTACTGTAAACTTCAGTAAAAAGATTCATAATTATTGGAAATGATACACTTATAATAAATGCCCCTGCAGAAATGACAAAAACGATATAGGAATTATAGTATTTGAGTCTATTGAATAAATAAAACATTACAACTGACGACAAGGCTATTACAACAAAAACAACTGCAAAATATGCCTGCATAATATCCCCCCGATATTCAACATTTGGATAACACATGGAATACATAACTTTGCCATTTATGGCACCAACTGAAAGCTATTGAAGCGGTATCTATTATTATTGTTAACTTCATTCGATATAAAAACGAAAATTCCTTCAACAATATTAAAATTTTCAATATTTTTATAAACTTAACAAAGATAAAAACTGTATTATTTATTATTTGGCTTTACATTTATATATATATATTCTAATATAAAACTAAATAAAGTAAATATATAAATATAAAAAGACAGGTTGGATAAAGATGTCACCCAAAAGAATTGTACCCAATAAATTCGAAGAATTCCTGCTTAATAGAAATAGCTTGATAGAACAATATGCCAAAGGTGATTTGTCTAAAGATGAGTTTATTGAAGCAAATTACAGATGTATAAATGCTCTCAATATTAAGCCGTTTCAAAAAATAGACAATGTTAAAAAAGCAATTTATAACTACCAGTATTACAATGTACTGGCTAAGTATTACCAGAAAAAAGCCCATGATTTAAACAGATATCACGGAGGCAGGGAAGACTTCCTTGAACTTTCCAATTACTATTATTCCAAAAAAGATGATGTTACGCTGAAGCTTCTTAAACTACTGGACTTTACCGGCATTGAAGCTTATTATGTAAAAGTCAGGTCCCCAAACTTAAAAAAAAAGCTGTTTGAAATAGTATTAAAAGAGTATGACAATGTTATACTTCATTCCAAAAACGAGACTATCCTAAACATGCTTGTGAGTGAAAATGCCTTTTGCTGTGAAGAAAGAAATTCTCTGGTAGATAGCTATATCAACCAGAAATATTAAACTCCAAATTTTGATTTCAAAAAGGGCTCATGGACTTATCGCTGCTGAATCAGCCTCGCTCACTGCGATTAAAAGCAGCTTTTTACCGCAGTGAGCAAGCAGTGTCCAATAGCCCCATGTACAGGAAAATTAAGTAGTTACTCTAACGCCTCCATGATAAAATAAGTTATATCGTCTTTTGGCTTATCTTTCTCTAAAAACTCAAAAACACTCAGGGAAATCAAATCCGACAGCTCTTTGGCAGTTTTCTTATTATTAGCGCTAATCAAGGCTT
>JAAZCB010000431.1 GCA_012513545.1 Clostridiaceae bacterium | reverse complement strand
TCTGTAAAATATTATAAAAAATAAGAATAGCAATATAAAAAGAATTGAAGTATAATAAACTTTAGAATAAAGATAAAATGGTGATAAAATGAAGTTTATAAATAGAATTTACCATTCACAGTATTATAATAACATTAAAAACAGGTATTTTATTGATAATTTAAATATACTTGAATTTGTTGTATGTATTCTATTGTATCTTCTTTTATCAGTATTTATTGTGATTGGACCTGATTTCCTGAAAGGAATCTCTTCACAGATTCAGGCTTTTGCAGCAGTCTATTTTACCTTCCGTTTTGCTTTTCTAGGCTTTAAGGTTATATCCATTATTACCGCATGCGAAATACTCTTAATGGCTTTCGAATTTGGTGAAAGTCATAATTTTGGTTTGATAATCGGGATAACTACAAGGTTTTTTATAATTATATCCATGTTTATTGTAGCTGTTCTGTCAAATAATCGGAATATTCAAAAAAAGAAACTCCAGTATCTAGCTGTTACCGACGAACTTACTAACGTTTACAATCAGAGGTTTTTCCATAAAACCTTAGAAACTGAAATTGAAAGGGTACATAATAATAATGGTACTGTAGGACTAATTATGCTGGATATTGATAATTTCAAAATGTATAACGATATATACGGACATGATTGTGGAGACAAAATATTAGTTGGTACTGCGAGCCTTATCAAGAAACTGATAAATGAGGATGAGATTCTTTGCAGGTATGGAGGAGACGAATTTGCAGTTATTCTTCCGAACAAAAACATATGTGACATAAAAAAAACAGCACTAAGACTGAAAAATAGTTTTGAAGAAAACAAAAGCAGCTTTTATGATAGTTACCTGGCTAATAAGGTTACCATATCCATGGGTATTTCCCAATGCCCGGAAATGTCAGAAAACAAGAGCGAACTCATATCTCAGGCAGATATGGCATTATACCATGCCAAGAATTCAGGAAAAAATAAAGTTCATTTTTACCAGGATGTAATACTTCAACTCAGAAAAAGCATCAGCAGCGACCACCAGCAGCTAATCGGAGTATTTAAAGGCTTATTAAGCACCATCTCAGCAAAGGACAAATATACTCTTGGTCATTGTGAGCGGGTTTCGTTGTACGCTGTTATGATTGGCGAAGCTCTTCAATTACAGTTAAGAGACATCAGTACACTGCAGTATGCAGGTCTTCTTCATGATATAGGAAAAATAGAACTTCCCAAATCAGTATTGAATAAAACCCACACCCTGACTGAAGATGAATACAAGCTTATACGTGAACATCCAACCTACAGTGCCAATATCCTTGAACCGCTTGATGATATGGATCAGCTCATTGATTTTGTAAAGCACCACCACGAAAGGTTTGATGGAAAGGGCTACCCTGATGGCTTAATAAGCAACAATATCAGTCTTGGTGCAAGAATACTGTGTGTCGCGGATTCTTTCGATGCAATGATTTCTGAACGTCCCTACAGCAAGAGAATGGAAACAAATCAGGCTCTTGATGAATTAAAAAGGTGCGCCGGCACTCACTTTGACCCTCAAATTGTAAATGTATTGACATCTATAATAAAATCTAAAGGCTCCTTCGGCAGCATTGCAATGTAAGCTGCCAAACTTCAGCTCTTATAAGATATGAAGCACCTTTTTTTGCTTGCTATTGATTTTTAGTGTATAACAGATATTAAGATGCTGATATTTTAAGCGGAATAAAGTCATTTCTCTTAAAATATCAGCTCTTTTTAGCATAGATCAAACGGTTAAGGTTAAACTCTGCTTTTCTTAACACTTATTGCAAATCCTATCCTTCTTTTGCTATCATACTGTCCTTGAGCTCTTCCGAGGTCTTTTCACCTTTTAGTACTTCCACAAGCTTAAGAGCAAACTTAATTGCAGTTCCAGGACCCCGTGAAGTAATTATTTTTCCCGAATTAACAACCGGCAGACTGCATACTTTTGCGCCCTCCAGCTCCTGCTCAAATCCCGGATAGCAAGTCGCATCCCTGTCTCTTAAAAGGCCAAGCTTACCTATAATACTCGGAGCAGCACATATTGCAGCAATCCACTTTCCGCTTTCTGAGTATTCCTTTAACTTCGTGGACAAATCCGTATGTTTATAAAGATTTTTTGTTCCAGGCATTCCCCCGGGAAGAACAATCATATTTCCCAGGCTGTAATCCGTATCTTCAAACAATCTGTCTGCAGTGACTGTAATCCCATGTCCTCCTGTTACCTCCATTTTTCCTGTAACAGACACTGTTTCAACCTCGATATTAACTCTTCTTAATACATCAACAACCGTTATCGCCTCAATTTCCTCAAAGCCTTCTGCCAGATGCACAAAAACTTTCATTATCAAGCACTCCTCCTTAATTAACGCATTTTACTTCGGTATATTGGCACTTTTCTAAACTTCAAAGCTTTCCCTCTTCTAGAAAGCTGAAATATCCCTTTGTATTGAAAATAACATGATCTACAAGCCTGATTCCCAATATCTCTCCTGCTTCCTTTATAAGCTTCGTAACTTCAACATCCTGTCTGCTAGGTGTCAAACTTCCCGAAGGATGATTGTGTGCAATAATTACTCCTGTGGCACGATCCGTGATAGGGTCTGCAAACACTTCTCTTGGATGTACCTGTGTCATGTTAACCAGCCCAACAGTAACAATTCTTGTTGCAATTACTTCGCTTGCCCCATTTAGGGAAATACATACAAAATGCTCCTGCTTGCGGTCTGACAAATGTGATATCAAAGGCAGAACGTCAGTAGGAAATACTATTTTAATGCCCTCAGGCCTTATTCTCCTGCCTGCAAACTCAAGAGCAGCAGCTATAACGGCTGCTTTGGCAGGACCCATTCCTTCAATTCGTGTCAGTTCCTCTGCATCAATCCTGCCTTTGCCCTTATCAAGCTGCTTTAGTATCTTGCCTGCAACACTCATAACGTCATTTCCTTTAGTGCCTGTCCCTAGCATTATCGCCAGAAGCTCAAGGTCTGAAAGTGATTTAACCCCCTTATCCAGCAGTTTTTCCCTTGGCCTCTCAGTTTTTGGAATTTCATTAATATTTCTCATAACCCCACCTTACAGCTTCTCATAAAGCTTTATATATTCCTTTGCAGACTTCTCCCAGCTGAAATCTATTTTCATTCCATTTTTAACAAGTCTTGCCCAGGTTGACCTGTGGTAATAAAAATGTACTGCCTCTTTTATTGCAAAAAGCATATCCTGGGCATTGTATCTTGTAAAAGTAAAACCATTACCTTCATGAGTAACCTCATCATATTGCCTGATTGTGTCCTTTAGTCCTCC
>JAAZCB010000430.1 GCA_012513545.1 Clostridiaceae bacterium | reverse complement strand
CGACCATTTAAAAACTTAATCTTTGATACAATAAAAAGCTCTGTAATACAGGGTTTTTTTGATGTTTATGGGGCTTCATCATACTGTTTTTCGCGGTGTTTTGAAGCCCTTTTTGCGTAAAAGTGCACCGGAGGGTATTGAACGAACCATGCTCACAATGTTCCATTATACAGTTTACGGCAAAGGGCTGGATGATTTGGACAATGCCTTTTCAAGCATAGAAGAAGCCATCTATAACGCCATGAAAAACGACCTGGTGTATAACGAGTTCCAGGAAGGAGTACTATATCTGCCAGATAAGTGGTTGGATGTGTTTTTCGTTACCCTGAATAAATCCGATAAAGACTACTCGCCATCGACTATATATCGGGATTATGCCATCAATGAAGATAAATTCCACTGGCAATCACAGAGCATAACCAGTGTAGAATCAACCACCGGGCAAAGATACATTAATCAACAAAATAACGGTAACCGAGTGCTTATTTTTGTGAGGGATTATAAAAAGGACGGACAGGCAGCGGTTCCTTATACTTGTATTGGTTTAGCCGATTATGTAAGTCATTACGGTTCTGCCTATAAGCATTGTCTGGAAAATGCACGAACCCATGCCGGGGTTTGTGTTGAAAGAGGCAGTGACGGTGTAGGTCCAACAATATTTTAGCTAAATGCTGAAAATTGGAATTACATGCAGGAATAGAAGGATTTGACATAGAAGTCATGTAAAAACAGGGGATGAGTGCCACATCATATCAGGAAAAGTAAACGGACCAAGATATGATGCTGCTTATCCAACGGAAAAAATAGATTCTTATGAAAATCTTATATTACTTTGTAAGGTCCACCATAAAATGGTAGATGACCAATACGAAACTTATTCAAGAGAATTACTAAGTCAAATAAAGCATAATCATGAAGAATGGGTATCGGAAAAACTTCGAGATGATAAAAAGGAAATCAAACCTCTTCGAATAATAAGAAATGTGGCCAATATTCCTGAATACTTAACCAGAATTTCAAATGGCACTGAATTTATGACCATAATTGATGATGCGTGTGGGTTCTATTTCAGTTATGATGAGCTCGATAACGAACAAGAAGTTGACCTGGTCAGTAATTTTATTCAGACAATACAAGATTATACCGATATTAACTCTTTTTTTGAAGCTGGTGACAAAGTTAAAGCGGCATATGCATTAAATAGATTACTTACCGAAATGGACGATGCTGGTTTTTTGGTTTTTGCCCAAAAAGAAAACCAAACACTTGAAGGTGGAATAGGTAGTTCAACAGATTTTCCGGTATTTCGTATGCTAATTACTAAAAAAACAAACGAGAACATCATTATTGAAAGTTAACAGTAGCTTTAGATATTATGATAAGGGATTGCCGGAGATAGTTTAGCTTCAAAATCACAAAAAATTGTTATATGAATAGGACACACTGGACAATAAAGAATGTCGATTTGGAAGAGATACGTCCTTATTTTAGCAGCAATATGGCACATAAACCTACGGTTTTTATCTCGTATAGTTGGACACCGATAGAAAATCAAAAATACGTTTTTGACTTAGTGTCAAAACTTACTTGCGATGGAATCAAAGTTATTTATGATAAGAACGATTTACTTCCGGGACAAGATAAAAACTACTTTATGGAAAATGCCTTAATAACGAATGAAATAGACAATGTATTGGTGATTTGTAATGAGGATTACGCAACAAAGGCGGATGAACGACGCGGCGGTGTTGGTTATGAATTGGAAATTATTCTAACGCAACTTCAATCGCAACCATTGCAAAGAAAAGTAATCCCTGTTGTGATAGAAACCAACGAAAAGGGTGAAGCTTATCTTCCAACTTTTCTAAAGTCAAGATTATATATAGATTTAATACAAGAGAGCGGCTATAATGATTTACTTTCTTCAATAAACAAAGTAAAGGATTGAGAATGATAAGTATCATTTCTAAAAATAATTCCTCAAAAATCACCTGGCAGGGGGAAATTGTTTCAATTCAGCCCCGGACGAGAGTTTGGAGATATCTCACAGATAATCGAACGCATTATCATATAGGATACAATTTATTTATTGAGGGAAATAGTAGCGAATTCAAAAATAATTTTACAGTCGCAATTTCTGAAAAGCAGCAGTTAAAAGGTTTATTTCGGATTGGTGATATTCTTGAAGGAACAGCATGGACAAAAATATACGAAGAAAGAGAGTTTGCAGATTACTATAGAGCGGGTTCTTTAAAGGTTTTAGGTAGGGCGAGGGAAAATCTTGAAATAATACCGCCTCCATGGATTATGATGCCTCCATCAATGCAGACATATGAAAAAAGAGGTGCCAGACAATTAAACAAAAGTTTGTGGAAAACAAAATGTTTTAAGTGTATTTGGGCAAATATGGCTAATGTTGAAATTCAATGGGATTTTGATAAAGACATAAAAAAATATCGCTATGAAACTTTTTGTTATGGTCCAAAATCATGCAAATATTACAAAATGGGTAGACCTCGTTCAGTTCCTTATAAAAATAGAGGTTCGGCTGTTGATGATGGATGCTTGGATGAGCTTT
>JAAZCB010000429.1 GCA_012513545.1 Clostridiaceae bacterium | reverse complement strand
ATAAACGGAGCCCTTGTTTTTGCACTTGGTTTTACTGTTATGATGTTTTCTTTTGTGGTTGGGCATTTTTGCTCGAAACTTTTTAAACTTGAGGGTCCCACGTCAAATATATTTAAGATGCATTTTATGTTTGGGAATGTAATATATCTTGCGTTTCCACTTATAAGCTCTATGTATGAGAAAGAGCCAAAAGCACTTATTTATGCAATGTTTTACTCACTTGCCAATGACGCTCTTTTGTGGACTTTAGGTATTTATCTTGTAAACAGGCACAATAAGCATGGGTGGAAGGAAAACGCAAAGCACCTTGTAAATGCCAATACAATAGCATTTGCGTCAGGTCTTCTTATTATCTTTGTAAAGCTCGGTTTTGGGCAATACCTTGAAATGGTACCGGCAATTAATACAGTGAGCGGTTTTTTATATAGAACCTTTCACGATTTGGGGAAAACCACAATTTATCTTTCAATGCTTTTTATTGGGTTGATGCTTTCAGAGATAAAAATCAGCGGCATAAAGGATTTGAAAAACAGGGTCCCAACGCTGATATTGTCTTTATTCAAGCTTGTTATAATACCTGCTGCAGTTTTGCTTCTATTGTCTTTTACAGGAGAAATACTCGACCCTCTTGTTATAGCAGTAATAGTGCTGCAGATAGGCATGCCCTGCGGTACTATAGTAAGTGCACTGGCAGCCCAATATGAATCAGACTATTTGCTTGCTACTGAAAACGTGTTTTTCACAACTATTTTGGGAATAATAACAATGCCAATGCTGGTGTTATTAATTACAAAAATTTAGTTATTAATCATGGGAAAAAGAAAAATACGAATATTAATTAATAAATTGAAAACAATGTTCGCTTTTTTTACTTCGTCACATTGACAAGGAGTATTTTTGTTTGATACTATAAAGTATGTAAGAAAGAAATAGAATTTTCTACTGTTACATTTTATATAAGCAGAGGAATTGTAATAGTTCAGGCATCCTATGTTTAAGCGCTTTTAAAGGGTTGGTTCTGCCAGCCCGTTTTTAGTTTTTTATGAAAGCAATTTTAAGGTTTGTTATTATGAAAAACATATGTAATTTATAATGGAGGTAAGGCTATGAGTGAAAACAAGACACCGAAAGCTGCGGTTGTTATGGGAAGTGATTCGGATTTTGCAGTGCTGAAGGACTGTATAAAAGTGTTAAAGCAGTTTGGAGTTGAGGTTGAAGTTATGGTGTGTTCAGCCCATAGAACGCCGGAAAAAGCGGCTGAATTCTCGAAAAATGCGGAAGATAGCGGTTTTGATGTTATAATTGCAGGTGCAGGTAAAGCTGCACATTTACCTGGTGTTCTTGCAGCTTTTACGCCACTTCCCGTAATAGGAGTGCCTATAAAATCATCTACAATGGATGGCTTGGATTCGCTATTGTCAATAGTTCAGATGCCAACTGGCATACCCGTTGCTACAGTTGCTATTGACGGGTCTGAAAATGCGGCACTGCTTGCTGTTCAGATTTTATCAACGGCAAATTCCGAACTTAGGAAAAAAATGAAGGACTATAAGAAGAAGTTGGCGAAGAAAGTGGAAGAGAAGAATGCTGCAATTCAGGAAAAGGTTAAAGATTTATAAGATTTGCAGTTTGTGTTAATTGGAGTTGTTTAATTTTCTACAGGGAAAAGTGGGGATTGGGAGGCTTTAGTATGCCCATTGGTAAAAATATCAGGAATAATGACTTAGAGTATAGTTCATATTCAACTGATTTTGATGTAAGACTTGATAAATTGAATGAGGAATGTGGAGTATTTGGAATCTACAACAAGAAGAATCATGATAGTGCACGCTTAACCTATTATGCTTTATATGCCCTTCAGCACAGGGGGCAGGAAAGTACGGGAATAGCGGTAAATAATGAGGAAAACTTTGTGTATCATAAGGATATGGGACTTGTTCCTGAGGTCTTTAATGAAGAGATACTAAATAGTTTAAAAGGACATATTGCAATAGGCCATGTCCGCTATTCCACTACAGGGGCAAGTTTAAGGGAAAATGCCCAACCGATGGTTATCAAATACAAGAACGGACAGCTTGCTATTGCTCATAATGGTAACCTTGTAAATGCAAAAGATATAAGAGAGCGCCTTGAGGACGAAGGTGTAATTTTCCAGTCAACCATTGATTCAGAGGTTATATTAAACCTTATTTCCAGATTCAGGGTTACAAGCTCTAATATAGAAGAGGCAATAGCCAGAATGATGAAAGAAATAAAGGGTTCTTATGCACTGGTACTATTGTCACCTAAAAAGCTTATAGGGGTAAGGGATCCCTT
>JAAZCB010000428.1 GCA_012513545.1 Clostridiaceae bacterium | reverse complement strand
CCTGAAGAACGCCGGGCCTTGAGCCAGCTGCTGGATGAAGCCAAACAGATATTAGACGAGAAGTACCATCCCGACGGTTATAATATCGGCATCAACTGCGGGGAAGATGCCGGGCAGAGCATCATGCACCTGCACATCCATCTGATCCCCCGTTACCGGGGCGACATGGAAAATCCCAAAGGCGGAGTGAGAGGGGTCATACCGGGGAAGCGGGGGTATTGATATTTATACTGATATAAAGAATACTGCTCTGTGAGCTTTGGAACTATGATATCAGAAGACTTAAAATTCTTTGTATAAAAATCAACAAGGCTGTCCTTATCATAATCATTTAAATGAACAATCATAATTTGTTCTGGTGATAGTTTTCCAAAAATATCATATATTTGACTGATATCTGCATGACCACTAAATGCTGATGAAGTAAAAATCTTTGCTTCCATTTTATATTCAATATCATCAATTTTTATAATTTCGTCACCGCGGAAAACCATTCCTCCGATTTCATCTGGATCTTGATAGCTAACTGAAATGAAGTTTGTATTAGCGTCGCAAATATAGTTTTTAAGAATTTTCTTTGAAAAACCAGATGAAATCATTCCGGATGTCATGACAGCTATTTCACCATATGCGATATCAAGGTCATACGCTTTACTATCCGACTGAGCAGGGTTGATTTCAAGATTCTTAATATTGAAAATATCTGTAAACATATTGTCACTAAAATAATTGCTGTAACGGTTCTTGTTCTTTGAATAATTACTATATAAATCGGTAACTTCTTCTATGCTTGGGCTAAATACCTTAACACATGTGTCTTCGGGGATTATGCCTTGCATCATTCCGTTCCTGATTTCGTATAAAACTTGCTGGGATCTGTCAACAGCGAAAGCAGGAATAATTACACGTTCATTGTTTTTAAGTGCATTTCCAATGTATTCTCTGAGCTTCTGTCTTTGTGCTTCCGTATCGTATTCACTAATATTTGTTCCGTATGTACCTTCAACAAACAGATAATCTATTGGTTGCTCAAATTTTCCATTCTCAATTAAGAAAGGGTTATTATTACTCCCTAAATCACCGGAAAAAAGAATGTTTTTTTCCCCTGCAGTGAAATATATCATTGCGCTGCCTGGTAAATGGGAAGTATAGAAGAATTCCGCCGTAATGTCTCCGCTTAGTTTAATTATCTCTTCGTAATCTACTGATACTATTTGATTTTCCAATCTAGTGCGCATTTCCATTTCCAGATTTTCAACAGCAGCATTAGACAGATAAAAATCCCTTTTGACTGAGTTCATTTCTCTTTGATTCAATATATACTCTGTTTTTTGCCTTTACCTCATATTCTCCATAGTCAAATCTATCTAAATAAACTGGTTTGGGATTACTCCTATTATTTTTTGAATAATAGAATTCTTCCGTACCTAAATCACTATATTTAAGATTAGATAATGTGCTTATTATAGTGATATCTTTCGTGACAGGTGTCATGTAGATTGGTCCGTCATATCCCATTTCAAGCAACAGAGGAAGCCTTCCTATATGATCAGCATGTGCGTGTGTTATAAAGACAGCATCAATATCTTTTACATCTAAGCCGTATGGAAAAGGGTAATTACTTCCCTCATCACCATAGAACGAACCAACGTCAATGAGAATATTCGCTGTTCCTACACTGAGTCTATGTAAGGAGCCCCCCACGGTTTCTAATGCACCAAACCCCATATATGAAACATTTGTGACGTCATTGGTTTTTCCACAGCCTGCTAATAATAAAAAGATTAAAGTTATTGCAATTATACGGAATATTTTAAGTTTCTTATGCATAATATACTTCCTCAAATGTTCCTTACAGAATGCATTTTGATAATAAAGAAAGATATACGTAAAGAGTCTCATTGGCAAAAAATTGCTGACAAGCAGCAATTCCTACGATTTAAACGCAATTATTCCTAATTTCATTACACAGGTTTTTTAGTGTCATTTCGGCCAAAGGTTTGCGCAGTTCACATTCCCAAACAATAATTACTCTCCAACCCATGTTCTTCAACTCGGCAATGTTTTTTTCATCCCGTTTCTTATTACGCCCTAGTTTATCTTTCCAGAATTCAACATTGGAAGATGGCCATACGAAATACTTACACTTTTCATGAACATGCCAAAAGCAGCCGTTAATAAAAATAACTGTTTTATACTTTGGCAAAATGATATCAGGACGGCCTGGATAACGCTTATCATTTATTCGATAGCGAAAACCTTTGGAGAATAAATACTTCCTGACCAAAATCTCTGGTTTGGTATCTTTACCTTTTATATGCGACATGTTATAACTACGTGTATCTGATGAATGCACATCAGGCATATATCATCACTCCAGGTTTATTATTTTGAAGAATAATATTGTTCAAGCTTTGTATTACAAATGGAGCAAATAGTGCTGATATCGGTCTCATCTAGTTTATTCCATATATCTGGTATAATGCCGAACATAGTGGTTTCTTTATTGAATTGAAAATATCCGCTGGACAGCAAAGCTTTCACAGGATTAGCAATAATATTACCCGCAATTTGATCATAGCTGATATCAGCCCGCTGGTAGATACAATTGCCTTTTTCAATGATAAGTCCTAGCTTCCGGCGCTTCTGATAATATTTTTTAAAGTATTTGGCAGCTTCCCTAATAGAAATTTCTCCCAAGTTGCTCCCCTTTTCAAGAACAGCCAGTATGAGAACCGGCTTATATGAATATGACATCTTCATGGTCCTGCAATAATCAAAAAGCCGGTTGATGTCAGCCTTATTAGTATCGTTGGACATCGAATCGTTCTGATACCTTTCTGGTTTGCTCTCATTTTCCATAAAAATGGGATTAATATTTGTCGCAATTTTTTGTGCTGCTTCAGCGATTTCAAGCGCAGCATTATTATTTCCGCCAATATAAAACGATTTGACGGCACGTTTCAGTTCTATTTTCAGACGACTTAGCTCTTCGTTCTTATCATGTGGTATTAATTCACCTGCATGCGAAATAATGTAGTCATATGCTTCTATGGATAAAGGACGTATTGAGCTCT
>JAAZCB010000427.1 GCA_012513545.1 Clostridiaceae bacterium | reverse complement strand
TTCGGCTGTAAAAAAACATATACTTGGCATAACCGTACTTACAGGACAGGCTCTTGCCAATGCAGATGTAAACAAAAGCGGCAGAGTGGATTCTACTGATTATGCATTAATTAAGAGATACATACTCGGAATAATAGATTCTTTTGGTGATGATACACCTGTTTCGCCGTCCATTTCACCAACTCCCACATCATCTTCGGAAGCAAGGATTCTGCCTTCGGTTGACAGCGGTGAAAAAGACGGCACATTTTCACTGACAGTAGAAAGAAAGGTAAATAATTAACTTGAAAAGAACCGCCGGAAGCCATATCTGGCTAAAGGCGGTTTCTTTTTTTGATTTTGGGCCATTTCCCGAAGGGAAATCCGGCAAAAAGCGAGGGACTCGATGTCCCGAAGCTTTTTCGTCGGGAAATATTTGCATTCTTGCCGCAATATTATAGTATGGGCGGCTTTCAAAGAAATGAATTAATAAAAATCATGCAGTATAGTGTTTAACAAATTTCTATTCAAATGAAAATCCTACGAACCCGTTAAACCGCCGGGAGTTTCGGATTTTAATCATATGCGGGTAATTTGAGAATACACTACTGGATGATTTTATATTGAAAAATCAGGTTTTCATGATAATATATTAATGTGATTGAAGCGCGATAAATAATCTTAATCGTGTTCAATATTGTTTTAAAATAATAATTTATGTAGAAAGGTGATTCGGAAAATGAAAAAGAAATATACGATCGGTGTGGATTACGGCACTCTTTCCGGAAGAGCTGTTCTTGTTGAAGTTGATACAGGAAAGGAAGTAGCTACTGCAATAAAGCAATATACAAATGCGGTTATGGATGAATATTTATGTGACGGCGTTACGAAGTTGGAACCTGACTGGGCTCTGCAGCATCCGGCAGATTACCTGGAAGTGCTGGAAGAAACAATTCCGGCTGTATTAAAAGAAGCTGGAGTGGATGCAGAGGATGTCATAGGAATAGGGATAGATTTTACAGCATGTACTGTTTTGCCTGCAGATAAGGAAGGTGTACCCTTATGCTTTAAAGATGAGTTTAAATCCAACCCTCATAGTTATGTAAAGCTGTGGAAGCACCATGCTGCTCAAGATGAAGCCAACAGGCTGAATGAGATTGCACAAAGAAACGGAGAAGAATTTCTACAGAGGTATGGAGGCAAGATCTCGTCTGAATGGCTTGTTCCTAAAGTATGGCAGTTATTAAATGAGGCACCGGAGATATATGAGGCAATGGATCGTTTTATTGAAGCAGCCGACTGGGTAATCTGGCAGCTTACCGGTGAAGAAAAGAGGAACAATTGTACGGCAGGATATAAAGCACTTTGGCATAAAAAGAGTGGATTTCCTTCCAGGGAATATTTCAGGGCATTGGATCCAAGGCTTGAGAACCTTGTGGATGAAAAATTGGGGAGAGATGTTTATACTCTCGGAGATAAAGCCGGGGAAATAACCGAAAAAGCGTCAAAGCTCACAGGTTTGAAGGTTGGAACAGCTGTTGCTGTTGCAAACGTGGATGCCCATGTTTCATTGCCGGCTGTGGGAATAACTGAACCCGGAAAGATGCTGCTAATCATTGGAACTTCAACCTGCGACATATTGCTGGGAACTGAAGAGAAAATTGTACCCGGGATGTGTGGTGTGGTAGAAGACGGAGTGCTTCCCGGTTTCCTTGGGTATGAATCAGGGCAGTCATGCGTGGGAGATCATTTTGACTGGTTTGTAAACAACTGTGTTCCGGATTCATATGTCATGGAGGCAGAGAAAAATGCTATAGGGATTCATGAACTTTTAACCAGAAAGGCATCGATGTTAAAGGTCGGTGAGAGCGGGCTGGTTGCGCTTGACTGGTGGAATGGAAACCGTTCGGTACTTGTTGATGTTGATCTGACAGGCTTGATAATAGGCATGACGCTTCAGACAAAACCGGAGGAAATTTACAGGACACTGATTGAGGCAACTGCTTTTGGGGCACGTATGATTATTGAAACCTTCCGTGAAAGTGGTGTACCGATTAATGAACTGTATGCTTGCGGAGGAATTGCAGCAAAAAATGAAATGTTTATGCAAATATATTCCGATGTGACGAACATGGAAATCCGCATATCTGCTTCAGATCAAACTCCTGGACTTGGTTCGGCTATGTTTGGGGCTGTAGCGGCAGGAAAGGAAAAAGGCGGTTACGATAGTATTACAGATGCAGCAAAGGTAATGGGAAAAGTTAAGGAAAAATACTATAAGCCAATTCCAGAAAATGTTAAGGCTTATGACAAGCTCTATGCCGAGTATAAACTCCTTCATGACTATTTCGGCAGGGGTGGTAATGATGTTATGAAAAGGCTTAAAAAGATTAAGGAAGAATCAAAAAAATAATAACAGCTGTGAGGTGATATAGTGCTTGAGAAATTAAAAGAAGAAGTCTTACAGGCAAATCTTGAACTCCCGAAAAAGGGACTGGTAACCTATACATGGGGAAATGTAAGCGGAATTGACAGAGAAAGTGGGTTGGTGGTAATAAAACCCAGTGGAGTTCCTTATGAAGAATTAAAATCCGAGCATATGGTTGTGGTGAATTTGGAAGGCAAACAGATTGAAGGGGATCTTAAACCTTCTTCAGATACGGCTACACACCTGGTTATCTACAACAATTTCAAGGAAATCGGTGGGGTTGTGCACACTCACTCGAGGTGGGCTACTATTTGGTCCCAAAGTGGCAGAGGATTGCTTCCTTTAGGCACTACCCATGCTGACTATTTTTATGGTGAGATTCCTTGTACAAGAAAGATGAGTGATGAGGAGATAAACGGGGAATATGAGAAACAGACCGGAAATGTAATTGTTGAGACTTTTTCAGCTATAAATCCGGTTTTTATGCCTGGAGTACTTGTTCATAGCCATGGCCCTTTTTGTTGGGGCAAAAATGCCGGCGAAGCTGTGCATAATGCGGTAGTTATGGAAGAAGTTGCAATGATGGCCTTTCATACATATATGCTCTCGAATGAAATAAGCGCAATTGAGAATTCATTGCTGGATAAGCACTTTTTAAGGAAGCATGGATCTGGTGCATATTATGGACAATAAGACAAGGGCGGAATATAAAAAAGAAATGTAAATGTTATAAGTGCAGTCTAATTATTTTATTCAACAAATATTGGAGGGAGAGATTTTTATGTTACATACAAGCACAAGTGAATTTTGGTTTATTACAGGAAGCCAGTTTTTATATGGTAATGAGACTCTGGAAAAGGTTGCAGCACACTCAAAAATAATTGCAGAAGGCTTAAACAAAGCTTCAAAAGAACATATCAAGGTTGTATTCAAACCTGTTTTAACAACGTCAGAAGCAATACGAAAGGTTTGTCTGGAAGCAAACAATGATGATAAATGTGCCGGTGTTATTGCATGGATGCACACCTTTTCACCTGCTAAAATGTGGATTTTAGGTCTTAATGAACTGAGTAAACCGTTATTGCATCTTCATACTCAATTTAACCGCGATATTCCCTGGAATAGTATAGACATGGATTTTATGAATTTGAACCAGTCAGCACATGGTGACCGCGAATTTGGTTTCATTGGCGCAAGGATGCGTATTGCCAGAAATGTAGTTGCCGGCTATTGGGAGGACACTGAAGTTCTTGATAGGATAAAGAGTTGGATGGATACTGCTGTTGCGTTTGTAGAGGGAAGCAGATTAAAAGTAGCCCGTTTCGGAGACAACATGAGAGACGTAGCAGTTACTGAAGGTGATAAAGTAGAGGCTCAGATAAAGTTCGGATGGTCTGTAAATACCTATGGTGTAGGAGACCTCGTTAAGTACATTAATGAAATACAGGATGCTCAAGTTGCGAAGCTTTTTGAAGAATACTCCGAGCTTTATGATATTTCTGAAGACGCCCGTAGGGAAGGACCAATGAAAGATTCAATTTTGGAGCAGGCCCGGATTGAACTTGGTATGAGAGCTTTCTTGGAGGAAGGAAAATTCGGAGC
>JAAZCB010000426.1 GCA_012513545.1 Clostridiaceae bacterium | reverse complement strand
TTCTCTTATATGGTGTTTCATTATTTGCAACATATTTTTATTATTCCTGCAAAGTATTAAGCGGTTGTTTATACCTAATTTTTCTGCCTGTCGTGATTGTTGTGACAATATGGTTTTGTACTTATCGGAAATATTTTTCGCATGAATTATCTGCCACTCGTTATATACTAAATCAGTTATATAACTTCTATGAACTTCATTGCTCTCCCTGAATTGCTTTCGGGTTTGAAACGGTAAATCTATGTTTTCTAGTATCAGCGAATTATGATAACAGGAATATAATGCTTCTGGTGAAGGCTTTTTAAATCTTATATCAGGGGGCAGCGGTTTGTTATATATGTGCTTATATATTACTTCTGCACCGCTCTGCGTTAGATAATACATACTGCCCAGTCTCAACCCCCTGGTTTTTTTATTTGTCTGATCCTGGTATAAATTCATACCGGTAAATTTCTCTGCACTTATTAACCCCAGTCCTTTTTTATTTTCGCTTCCTAACGCATATAGCCGGTCATATATCTTCTGCCTTATTTCAACTTGTATTAAATCTGCTATTGTTTTTCCTCTTAAACAATAATGGTTATAAAGTAGTTCTAAAATATCTAAATCGAGTTGTTTTTTCTGCCATACATTTACCATTAAAAATATTCCTCCTTTTTATAAATTTTCTGCAAAATTACCTTCAATTGCTTAGGTTCTTCTTTTTTGGTTTTCAAACTTCGTGGTTTGGATATTGACTTCGCATATCGGCCAACCCGCTTTGGACTTGGAAAATAAATCAGCGTTTTAATAAACCTCGATTCCTCCGGGCTTCATTAATCCATTTCCGTCAATTTATATCTATTTTATTTTCCAAGTGGGATTTTTAAAATTTTGATATGTTAGTGTTTTTGGGTATGCCCATAAATCCAGATTCGGAGCAGTAGGTCATATTTTAGTCTCAATACCTATAGCCTGTAAGGCTGACACCCTCTGTACGGTTTTGGACTAATAAATAAATTGTGGTTTGCTTTTTTCCAACCTGTATTACCACGGATTTATTAGTCTTAATAATCCATATTCGCGTCGAAAATTATTTTGACGAGTTTCTACTATAATATAGAGTGCATCATAATCACTGTTATTTTGATGAAATATACTTATGTCATTCATAACCTCCAGTTTTATTTAAATTACCTTTATCTAACATTTAAGGTTTTTTATACAGGGGTAATATTGGGTTGGTTTTCAATAAATTATTCTAATTGTTTTGCTTACCTTTAATTATAGATGGCAGTAATTTTGGATGGTTAATCAACTCTGAAAAAGGTAGTAATATTATTTCTGTTCCCTGATGTTTTTTATCATATACACCACAGGTAACTTGCACTACATCTTGGTATGTATCATCCTTTAATAGGAATGAATCTCGTAAAATATCTGTAATTAACACGGTGGTGAAGTTGTCCGGATCGGCGTATTTTGCTTTCAGATGAAACTTATACACGACTATGTGGAGTTCATCTTTAGGTGTGTAATTTAATTGCTCTAAATCATGTATAGCCGCACCCAGTATATGTCTCCATTCTTCCTTAGCTTCCCGGATGCCAACTTTATTTGAAAACTTAATCCGGAAGTATTGCTTGATTTTTACAGGAAATGCGTTAGTTATTATTCTTGCCCCACTTATACCTTCAGGCATTAGGCCACCCATAGAACACCTCGTATATCCTGGATCGCCAGGTTCATAATTCCGCTTACTAAAGGTTTTATTAATATATTTTTCTACCTGTATTTC
>JAAZCB010000425.1 GCA_012513545.1 Clostridiaceae bacterium | reverse complement strand
TACAGGACAGGTTATAAGTCCGAATGGAGGATTTGTTGTATAAAGTAGACCAACGAATACCTTGTTATTGACAAGACATACCTATAAGCGTATTATAATAATGGGCTTATGCCCGAATAGCGTTATTAGGGGTATGAAAATGATAAAAATACGGCTATTGGCTGAAAATTATGCGAGAAAAAGGTATATGCTGGCTGAGCATGGCCTTTCGATATGGATTGAAAAAGATAATAAAAATATTCTGTTTGATACCGGACAATCTGATTTATTTTCTCTCAATGCAGAACAAACAGGGATTGAAATTTCAAAGGCAGATCTACTGGTATTGAGCCATGGACACTATGATCATACCGGCGGAGTTCCTGAATTTTGCAGGATAAATCATCATGCACCTGTATATATACATCAGGGCGCATTTCAAAAGAGGTATCATGGTGAAGGACCGGGTAAATGCATTGGTATACCATGGTCAAAAAAAGGAAGCAGTGAAATAGAAATTCCTTCTGGAAGGCTTGTTGTAAATAAAGGTCCTGTAAATATCGATGAAAACATAGTTTTATCTGGTGAAATACCTAGTACACAACCTTTTGAGGGTGTTCCTCAGAACTTTTATATAGATGACGGAAATGGAAACCTTTCTCAAGACATGATTATTGATGAACAAATGCTGCTTATCAGGGGCGATGCTGGAATCTATGTTTTTGTAGGTTGCAGTCATGCAGGGATAATTAACTGTATTAAGTATGCTCAAAAACTCTTTCCAAATGATAAGATCACAGGAGTTATTGGAGGCATGCATCTTGATGGAGTATCGGATATAAGACTTCAAATGACTATTCAGCATTTTCTGGACCTGGGATTGCAAACCGTTATTCCACTGCATTGTACCGGATTGCTTGCTATTTGCGAAATGAAGCGGTTTTTGAAGGAACAATGTAGAATGCTGACTGTGGGGGATGAATGCATTCTTGAAAAATAGATGATGGGGGAACAAAGATGGTACATACATACTCTATGAATGATATAAATATTGCCGTCGATGGAAATAGCGGCAGTGTTCATGTATTGGATAATATTACTTATGATATGCTTACTCGGTTTACTGAGCCATTTACATATCAGCAAGCAGTTGGTAAGTTGCAGGATAAATACTCAAGTGAAAGCATTAATGAGGCATGGAATGACATAAATGAACTTGTTGAAGCCGGGGCATTGTTTGCACATGAAATGGATAAGGAATCAATTCTTAAAAAGGCTCATTTGAATAATGGAATTAAGGCTTTATGCCTTCATGTTGCACATGATTGCAATCTTATGTGTGAGTATTGCTTTGCATCCAAAGGAAGCTATAAAGTAGCAAAAAATCTAATGCCTGTGGACATTGCGTTCAAAGGTGTAGACTTTCTTATAAGCAACTCCGGTAAAAGAAAAAATGTTGAGATCGATTTTTTTGGAGGAGAACCGCTGCTTAATTTTGATGTAATTGAGAAAACAGTGGAGTACGGAAGAAAAGTTGAAGAGCTTACAGGCAAAAGTATTCATTTTACAATAACCACGAACGGAGTTCTTCTTGACGATGAAAAAATCAAGTATATTAATGATAACATGGACAATGTGGTTATCAGTATTGATGGCAGAAAGGAAGTCCATGATGCCATAAGATACGATGCTGCTCGGAATGGAACCTATGATAGAATACTTAAAGGTGCGCGTAAGCTGGTGCAAGAAAGAAATGGCAAGAGCTATTTTATCCGAGGCACTTTTACCGCAAAGAACCTGGATTTCTCAAAGGATGTGTTTCATTTAGCCGATCTTGGCTTTGATGAAATATCGGTAGAACCGGTTGTAGGGGCTGGAGAAGATTTTCATATCCGTAAGGAGCATGTTCAAGAAATACTCAAGGAATATGAACAGATGGCCTATACATATATCGAGCGGATTAAGCAGGGCAAGCCATTCCGATTCTACCATTTCAATATTAACCTATATAATGGCCCATGCCTGTATAAAAGAATTACAGCCTGTGGCGCAGGTACGGAATACTTTGCTGTTACACCGGAGGGGGATTTATATCCGTGTCATCAGTTTGTCGGACAGCCTGAATTTAAGGTAGGCAACATTAGTTCTGGTTTAGAGAATGAGGATATGCGAAAACGATTCGGAGAAGCGGATATATTTAAAAAGGATGAGTGCCGTAAATGCTGGGCAAAGCTGTACTGCTCAGGAGGCTGTCATGCAAACTCCTACTTTTCTAAAGGTGATATTCTGAAGCCGGAGGAAACTGCTTGCGAGATGCAAAGGAAACGGATTGAATGTGCAATCATGATTGAAGTATGTAAAGCAATGGAGGATGAGAAATAAGACGATGGCTTTTGAGGAATGCAAAGCAATTCTGATGTTAAAGGGCTAATTGTTCCAATTTAAAAATAAACACTTAACCGAAATTGTTCTTAATGCACCCTACAACTGAGGGTGTATTATTTTTGTTATAATGCTTAGGAAATTTGGTCCTTCCTTGATTTATCAATTTCCGTTAAGAGCATTTCAAGAAAGTCTTCCTTGATAAATATCTTTCAAAGACTTTGTTATAAAATAATTGACATATGCCCAAAATAAGAATAAAATTTATTATGGGCATAAGCTAATAATGGATTTGTATATTAAGAATAGGAGTGAATGATTTATGAAAGTTTGTTTTTCTTCAAATGGAAATTCTTCGGATAGTGTAATGGACCCAAGGTTTGGAAGAGCCGCGTATTTTGCTATTGCAGATACGGAAACTATGGAATTTGAAATAATTGAAAATGCTGCTTCCGCATCAGGTGGTGGTGCAGGAATTACATCAGGCCAACTAATGGTTGACAAAGGGGTTAAAGCGGTTGTTACCGGCAATGTTGGACCCAATGCAATGAATGTACTAAAGGCGGCTGAGATTGAAATATACAAAGGCTCTCCTGTTTCTTTAAAAGAAAATTTGGAAAAATTTAAAAAGGGATTGCTTGATAAAATTGATACTACTGTTCCTGAACACTTTGGAATGCAGGGAGGACGGTAATGAGGATTGCAGTGTTGAGCGGGAAAGGAGGAACTGGAAAGACAACGGTTTCTGCGAGTCTGGCATTGTCAATTGACAGATGCCAGTATGTAGATTGTGATGTTGAAGAACCTAACGGAGCAATTTTTTTGAAGCCGGATATTAAGGAGTCAATTCCTGTCAATGTCCTCGTTCCTCAAGCAGATGCATCAAAATGTAATGGCTGCGGCAATTGCGCCAAGGCATGCCAGTTTCATGCAATTGCAGTAATCAAAGGAAAGGTTCTGGTATTCCCTGAGATTTGCCATCACTGCGGTGCATGCTTGATTGCATGTCCCCAGGAAGCAATTAGTGAAATAAATAGGACAACAGGAGTCGTAGAAGCAAATGACAGAAACACTTTTCTTCAAGGAAGGTTAAATATCGGAGAACCTATTAGTATACCGATTATACGTGAATTAAAAAGACGATTGCGGGATGATATGACAGTTATTCTTGACTGCTCACCCGGAGCATCCTGCACGGTTGTTCAGTCCGTAGACGGCTGCGACTACTGTATTCTTGTTACCGAACCTACGCCTTTCGGGCTGCATGATTTAAAAATTGCGGTACAACTCATAAGGAAGATGGGTATTCCTTATGGTGTAGTAGTAAATAAGGCATCAGCGGATAACATGAGTATTCAGGAATACTGCGCTGAAAACCATATTGAAGTTCTTATGGAAATTCCCTATTCCCAGGAAATTGCACAAGCTTATTCAAATGGTATACTGCCGGTACAGGATAATTCACAATGGAAGCAGAAATTCTCGGAATTGGCCAAAAAGGTGGAAAGGGGTGCTGTTATATGAAACAAATAGCTTTTGTAAGCGGTAAAGGCGGAACAGGAAAAAGCACCCTTGTATCATCACTGAGCATTCTTGTGCAGGACAAAATGCTTGCGGACTGTGATGTGGATGCACCAAATCTTCATATCCTTCTTGAAGGTGACGTTTTAAAGAAGGAAGATTACTTTGGAGCGAAAGAGGCAGTTGTTGATTCATCTATTTGCATTCAATGTGGATTGTGCAAAAGGACTTGCAGGTTTGATGCCATAAGCGAGGAACTGGAAGTATTGCCGATGAAATGTGAAGGATGTGGAGCATGTACACTGGTATGCCCGGTTGAAGCTATATGTCTTGAAGAAGTTAAGACTGGTCAGACTTATGTTGCGAAGACTCAAAGGGGAACTTTTTCCCATGCACTGCTTGATATTGGGGCAGAAGGTTCCGGAAAGCTCGTAACAGAGGTGAGGAAGAATATATATAATTTTAAAAGCAATGAGAAATGGGCGCTCATTGATGGTTCACCAGGGATAGGCTGTGTTGTTATAGCATCAATTACAGGTGCAGATGCTGTTGTGGCTGTTTCAGAGCCTACCATGTCCGGACTCAGTGACCTAAAAAGAGTCTTAAGCGTGGCACGGCATTTCCAGATCCCTTCGTTTGTGTGTGTTAATAAATATGACTTGAATCCGGAGATAACAGCACAGATCGAAGCCTATTGCTTAGAAAATAGTTTCCCTGTGATAGGAAAAATACCCTTTGCCCCAATGATTGTAAAAGCACTTCAGCAGTTCAAAACTCCTATTGAAGCAGGAATACAGAAGGTTTCTGATGAAATAGAAAGCATTTGGGAACGGCTGACCAATGAAATTACAAAAGTCAATGCATAAGGAGGTTTTATAATGAGAGTAGCAATTTCAACGGATGGAGACTATGTATCTGAACACTTTGGCAGATGCCCTGTTTTTACGGTTGTAGATATCGAAGCTGGAAAAGCTGTTAATAGAAATACAATAGACAATCCTGGGCATTCTCCCGGAGTTATACCTCAATTTTTAAATGAAAAAGGTGTAAAACTTATTGTCTGCGGAGGAATGGGAGCAAGGGCATCAGGCTTCTTTGAAGAATTAGGAATGGAAGCCATAGTAGGAGTGAACGGAAAAATTGATGATGTCATATACAAACTGGAAAAAGGTGCTCTTGAAGGTGGAGAAAGCCTATGTAAACCGGGAGCGGGAAGAGGATATGGAGTTGAAAAAACAGTATGCGACCATCCGCATGAAGAATAATTCGTAGAAAGAATAAGTTTATTTTTTACTTTAACAAAATTAGTAGGATTCTGCCAAAAAGCAGGTTGAAAGACCTGCCTTTTTGGCTTTAAAGGAGATAAGCATGGCTTTGAGAAAAGTTATGAACTATATAGATGACGAGATCCTGAGAAAAAAGTCCAAACTTGTAGAAAAGGTTGATGACAAGCTATTAACACTGCTTGATGATATGGTTGAAACAATGCATTCCTCCAATGGTGTAGGTTTGGCAGCTCCACAGGTTGGAATTTTAAAGAGGGTTATAGTTGTTGATGTGGGTGAAGGTATTATAAAGCTGATAAATCCTGAAATTGTTGCATTGGAAGGAGAACAATTAGATTCTGAAGGATGCCTTAGTATCCCGGGAATTGCAGGAGAAGTAAAACGTCCTGAAAAAGTCAGGGTTAAGGCGCTCGATGAAACCGGTAATAATATTGTGCTTGAGGGTGAGGGGCTTTTAGCTCGTGCCTTTTGTCATGAAATTGATCACTTGGACGGAATACTCTTTATCGATAAAATTGTTCCTGGAACAAAAAAGAACGTATAGCAAGGAGGAAAATTTATGTTTGATAAAATAATCAAAAGAGATGGCAGAATAGAACGTTTTAAGTCTGAAAAAATAACATGGGCAATTTTCAAAGCAGCAACCGCATGTGGAGGCAATGATTTTGAGCGTGCAGAAAACCTATGCAAACAGGTTGTTGCGATTTCAGGCAAGGCTTTTGGAGAGAAAACACCAGATGTTGAAACAATACAGGACATTGTTGAAAAAGTATTGATTGAAAACGGTCATGCACGTACTGCCAAAGCGTTTATATTGTACAGGGAAAAACGGAAAAGTGCCAGAGAAATGAATGCTCTTATAGGGGCAACAATAGAAATGTTTTCAAACTATCTTGGGGGAAAAGACTGGCAGGTACAGGAGAATGCGAACACACAAAAAAGCATTAATGGTCTGAACAATTATGTCAGAGAGACCTTTACAAAAAAGTATTGGCTTTACGAGGTGTACCCAACAGAGGTTAGAGAGGCTCATGAAAACGGAGACTGCCATATTCATGATCTTGGATTTTTTGGGCCATACTGTGCAGGGTGGGACTTGCGGCAGCTCCTTACAGATGGCTTCGGAGGAGTTGACGGAAAGGTGGAAAGCCGTCCGGCAAAGCATCTTCGATCATTTTTGGGGCAAATAGTGAATTCCACATTTACTACTCAAGGGGAAACGGCCGGAGCTCAGGCTTGGTCAAGCTTTGATACATATTGTGCTCCTTTCATTCGCTATGATAACCTTACATACAACCAGATTAAACAATGCCTTCAGGAGTTTATCTTCAATATAAATGTTCCAACCCGTGTTGGATTTCAGTGTCCCTTTTCAAATCTGACATTTGATATTAAAGTACCATCCACGCTTAAAGATCATCCGGTTATTATTGGCGGACAGATGCTAAATGAAACATATGGACAATTTCAAGATGAAATGGATCTTTTTAATAAAGCATTTTGTGATGTAATGCTCGAAGGTGATGCAAAAGGCAGGGTTTTCACATTTCCCATTCCAACTATCAATATTACGAAAAATTTTGATTGGAATAGTCCTGTTGTTGACGCATTTATGAAGGTTACCTGTAAATATGGAATTCCTTATTTTGCAAACTACGTAAACTCTGATTTATCTCCGGAAGATGCAGTATCCATGTGCTGCCGGTTAAGACTAAATACAAAGGAACTCAGGAAGAGGGGTGGAGGTTTGTTCGGAAGCAATCCGCTAACCGGGTCAATAGGGGTATTTACGATAAACTTGCCGAGAATTGGATATCTTTCTTCAACGGAAAGTGAATTTAAGGCTCGGTTGTGGAGAATGGCCTGCATAGGAAAAACCTCTTTGGAGATAAAGAGAAAGATTCTCGAACAGCAATCAGAAGCAGGGCTATATCCATTTTCAACATACTTTCTCAGAGATGTAAAGCTAAGGACGGGACAGTACTGGTTCAACCATTTCAGCACAATAGGAATTGTAGGCATGAATGAAGCCTTGCTCAATTTTATGGGGAAAGATATTGCAACAGTTGAAGGTCAAAGCTTTTCACTCAGAATCATGGAATATCTAAGAGATATATTGATGGAATTCCAGGATGAGACGGGACATGTTTACAATCTTGAAGCAACTCCTGCCGAAGCAACGTCATACAGGCTTGCACAAGCCGATAAAGCCAAGTTCCGAGATATTATAACTTCTGGAAAGGAAGCTCCTTACTATACAAATTCAACACAGGTTCCCGTAGGATATACAGATGATATATATCAGGTGCTTGAAATGCAGGATGAGCTTCAATCTCTTTATACTGGTGGAACAGTGCAGCATCTTTATTTGGGAGAAAGCATTGATGATACGGAGGTATGCAAACGGTTGATTCAGAAAATTTTCAGCAGGTACAAGATGCCGTATATATCAATAACTCCTACTTTCAGCATATGTAAGGCTCATGGATATATAAAGGGCGAGAAATTCAAGTGTCCGGAATGCGGTTCTGAAACTGAAGTATGGTCAAGAGTGACCGGATATTTGAGACCGGTGCAAAATTATAACAAAGGAAAGAAAGAAGAGTATTTTGAACGCAAGAAATTTGTTTTGGAGAATGCGGTATGAAAATTGCTGGATTACAAAGGACCTCATTTGTTGACTATCCGGGAAAAATTGCTGCGGTAGTTTTTACACCAGGCTGTAATTTGGATTGTCATTACTGCCACAATCGAAAACTATTGTCAGATGAAACAGTGACAGACAAAATTTCTCCGGAGGATATATTTGCATTCCTGAAAGAAAGACAAGGATTTCTGGATGCGGTAGTGGTATCCGGAGGAGAACCCACACTACAGCCCGGTCTTGAGGGATTTCTGTCATGTGTTAAAAATCTTGGATTCAATACCAAGCTTGATACTAATGGAACTAATCCGGATATAGTCAAAAGGCTTGTTGATAGAAATCTTATAGACTACATAGCAATGGATATAAAGGCTCCATTTGATAAATATAAGGACATATGCGGCGGCAGCGGATACTTGGATAGAATAGACCAAAGCATTGATCTGCTGATGCAGGGTGGAATTGACTATGAATTTCGAACAACCTTTACGCCGCGACTTAAAGAGGAAGATATCTTTAGAATTGCTGGAAGAATAAAAGGTGCAAGAGCATATGCTTTGCAGCAATTCAGACCTGTAGATGAAAATGGTGAAAGATGTTTTGAGTCTCAAATAGATAAGCCATATAGTCCTGAATATATAAAAAAGGTTGTACATGGAATAAAAGGATTGACTCAGTTGTGCTATGTAAGAGGATTGTAAATAAAAAAAGAGAGGAAAGGTGACCAGTATGAAAAAATACGATGTTGTTGTAATTGGTGGAAGTGCAGCAGGTGTTACTGCTGCGGTTACAGCTCGGAGGCATTACCCGGAAAAGAGTATTGCTTTAATCCGAAAAGAAAAACTTGTCTCTATACCTTGCGGGATACCATATGTATTTGGAACAGTAGGTGATCCTCAAAAGAACCTTATTCCGGTTGATAACATGCTTCAAGGCAGCAAGGTAGATTGTATGGTTAGTGAGGTAATTGACATACAACGAGAAGAGAGAATCATAACTACTGCGGATGATGAGAAGATTGAGTATGATAAATTGATTATTGCAACCGGGTCTGTTCCTTTGATACCTCCTATACCGGGAGCAGACAAGGAAAATATTTTTGCAATTAAGAAGGATGTTCCTTATTTGCAAAGCATATTGGAAAGGCTTGAAGAGTCTAAGGATTTATGTATTATCGGATGTGGTTTTATCGGTGTTGAAATTGCTGAGGAATGCAGAAGAAAACGTCCTGACATAAATATCAGTATTGTGGAAATGCAAAGACACTGTCTCCAGCTTGTATACGATGAAGAGTTTTGTGTGACGGCAGAAAAGGTTTTAAAAGAGCAGAATATAAATCTTTTACTGGACGAAAAGGTGGATTCACTGGAAGGAAAAGAGAAGGTTGAGAAGATAAAGCTTAAAAGCGGAAAAGAAGTAACGGCGGATATGGTTGTTATGGGTATAGGTTCTTATGCAAACATAAAGCTTGCTGAAAAAATCGGTCTTGAAATCGGTCCTACAAAAGGAATTCAGGTAAATCGTCATATGCAAACAAGCGATAATAACATATTTGCGTGTGGTGATTGTGCTGAAAAAGTATCATTTTTTGACGGAAAGCCATCCGGGTTGAAGCTTGCTTCTATAGCTACAATGGAAGCTAGAATTGCTGGTGCAAACCTATTTTCAATCAGACGATCAAATATGGGGGTTATAGGTGTATATTCTACCGCTTTAGGCAGCAATGCATTTGCTTCAGCGGGTCTTACCGAATCACAGGCTAATGAGAAAGGGTATCATACCGCTACAGGAACAGCAGAAGCTGTCAACCGTCATCCCGGATGCATGCCCGGAGGGGCTAACCTAAAAGTCAAGCTTGTATTTGAGGCAGGCAGCAGGGTTATTCTGGGAGGACAGGTTTCAGGGGCGCTTAGTGGTGGAGAACTAATAAATACAATAAGTGCATGTATCCATCAGAAAATGACGGCAGACGATATAGCTACATTCCAAACAGGTACTCATCCTGCCCTTACTGCCTCACCTATAGCCTATCAACTTGTAAATGCAGCTGAAAATGCAATTGTTAAGATGATTTAATAAGATAGGAAGTGGGTTTGATGTACAGAGAGGATTATACTGATCTTGTTATAGAACATTTCATGTGTCCTAGGAATGTTGGCAGCATGAAAGATGCTGACGGAGAAGGCAGTTGTGGGGACCCTGGCTGTGGAGATTCTTTAACAATATACATAAAAGTAAAGAATGATGTTATAGAGGATATCAGTTTTCTTGTTTTTGGTTGTGCAGCTGCAATTGCAACAAGCAGTATGACAACGGAGCTTGCAAAGGGCAAAATAATTGAGGAGGCCTTAAAGCTTACGGATGACGATGTGATCGAAGCATTGGGAGGACTTCCTGAGAATAAGAAGCACTGCTCAAACCTTGGTATTCAAACATTGAGGAATGCTATTGAAGACTACATTAGTAAAAAAAATTAAAGGTAATAAAATTATAAAAAACTTGATGGAGGAATTGGTGCAATGAATAATAGTTCAGAAAAGAAAGCAAATCAAAGCTGCAGCGATGCGAATTGCAGTAAGGAAGATTTCAGATGCGATACACATGAATTGAATAGAATTAAAAGGAAGATAGCAGTAATAAGTGGTAAAGGTGGAGTTGGCAAGTCGCTGGTTACCGGACTTTTATCAGTGATGATGAGACGGAAAGGGTATAATGTAGGAATACTTGATGCAGATATTACTGGTCCGTCAATACCTAAAATGTTTGGCGCAGATGATTATAAAATCGATGCAAGTGAATTTGGAATGTATCCGCCAAAATCACATAATGGTATTAAAATTATGTCTATTAACCTGCTGCTGGAAAAAAGAGATGCTCCGGTAATCTGGAGAGGGCCATTAATAGCTGGTGCAGTTAAACAATTCTGGACTGATGTTATTTGGGGTGATGTCGACTATTTGTTTTTTGATATGCCGCCTGGAACAGGTGATGTACCGCTAACGGTATTCCAGTCGGTTCCTTTGGATGGCATTGTTATTGTGACTTCTCCGCAGGATCTTGTATCACTCATAGTAAAAAAAGCTTATAACATGGCGAAAAGCATGAATATTCCTATACTGGGTATCGTTGAGAATATGAGCTATATTGTTTGTCCTGACTGTGGAAAGCAGATTAATATGTTTGGAGAAAGCAAAGCAGAGAAGGTTGCAGATGAGTTGGGGGTGAAGTTCCTTGGCAGACTGCCGATAGATGCTGATATCGCTGCTCTTTGTGATAAAGGGGAAATTGAAAAGCTTGATAGGGATTACCTGGATAATTGTATAAGTGAGCTGGAAAAAGCTTTGGATAAATAAATGGTATAAATTAAGTTTATTGTTAAATGCACAAGTTATGAAGAATTTTCATATTGTGCATTTTTTTGCATGAATTAATTATTGACATATGCCCAAAATAATCATATAATGATAATGGGCATATGCCCAAAATAATATAAGGAGTGATTTATTATGCCAAGAAGAGATGGTACAGGTCCAATGGGAATGGGGCCTATGACAGGAAGAGGAGCAGGTTATTGTGTAGGTTATGCATCCAACGAATTTGCCAATAGAGGAATTGGCTTTGGCGGAGGGATGGGTGGAGGCAGAGGATTTAGAAGAATGTTCTGTCTTACGGGATTGCCAGGATGGGCAAGAAACGGCTATAACCAAGCAATGTCTGGAGGACAAGCGATAGAAGAGAAAGTTGTACTAAAAAATCAGGAGGATTTTCTTGAAAAGCAGCTCCAGCAGGTAAAGGACCGATTAAAGCAATATGATGAGCAAAAGTAATTAACCATCTTTTAAAGGGCAGGTTTTTGATTCTCAAAAGCCTGCCTTCCGCTTCTTATGCACTTTTAACTGCAACCCTTTAATAGTATAATGATTAGTGATACAATATAGATAAGAATTACAAATGCAGCAATTTATTTGAAAGGGGAATACCAAATTGCCAAGACCACCAAAATGGAGAAAAGTTGAATTCATTCCGAATATACAACATTTTGTAC